>CAZWNR010000041.1:0-14345 GCA_964635665.1 uncultured bacterium
AGGAAGTAGCCTTGGCCACTGTGGCAACGGTGGGATTGGAGATAGTGAATTTGATTTAGGGTTTCGATGCCCTCGGCTACCACCTGAAGATTGAGGTTGTGGGCGAGGTTGAGAATGGCGCGCACGATGGTGCCATCGTCTTGGCTGGCAGACTGGAGGGGGTCGATGAAGGATTTGTCGATTTTGAGGATGTCGATGGGGAAGCGGTGCAGGTAGCTGAGGGAGGAATATCCGGTGCCAAAGTCGTCCATGCAGATTTGGATGTGCCGCTGCCGCAGTTGCCGCAGGAGTTCGATGGCGGCCTGGGCATTTTGAATGAGCACGGTTTCGGTAATTTCAATCTTTAGGAAGTGACCGCTGATTTCATGGGCAACGAGGGCTCGGTCGATTTGGGGAATCAGATCAGGGCGCATAAACTGCTTGCCCGACAGGTTGACGCTGACGGAGAGGGGCAACTGGGGATACTGAATCTGCCATTGCCGAAGTTGTTGACAGGCTTGGTTGAGCGCCCAAATATCGAGGCTGGCGATCAATCCAGTGTTTTCGGCTACGGGGATGAAATCGGCGGGGGAAACCACCCCTGCCGTGGGATGATGCCAGCGCATCAGGGCTTCGAATCCCTCAATCTGGAAGGTGTTGAGGTTGAGGATGGGCTGGTAGTACAGTACAAATTCCTGGCGTTCGATGGCCCGCTGGAGGTCGCTTTCAATTTGCATTTGCTGCACGGCATGGGCGTGCATGGGAGCATCAAAAATGGCGTACTCCCGACCGCTGCTCTTGGCCTGGTACATGGCGATATCGGCGTCGCGCAGCACGTGGTTGGGGTCGGTGTAGGCGAGGGATCCGAGGGCAATGCCAATGCTGGCTCGCACAAAGACTTCGTAGCCATCCAAAATTAGCGGGGTTTCTAGGGTGGCATGGATGCGGCGAGCTAAATTGACGGCGACTTGGCTATCGGGCAGGTGGGTGAGCAGTACGACAAATTCATCACCTCCTAGGCGAGCAGCGGTATCCGTAGGCCGCAGGCAGCTTTGCAGGCGTTCGGCCACGGTGCGCAAAAGCTGGTCGCCAATAGTATGCCCTAGGCTGTCGTTCACCACCTTGAACCGGTCTAGGTCGAGAAATAGAACGGCAAACTGATGGCCGCTAGGTACCCTCGTATCGCCACTGGCCGGGTCGTAGGTGAGGGGGCGGCTAGGCAGAACAGGGGTGGATTGGTGTAGGTCGGCGATGGCCTGGGAGAGCCGTTCTAGAAACAGGATGCGATTGGGCAGGGCCGTGAGCTTGTCGTGGAGGGCATCGTGGCGCAGTTTGGCCTCTAGGCGCTTGCGTTCCGCTAGTTCGGTTTGGGCCTGTTGGTAGAGTTCCGCCTGCTGGATGGCGATGGCTAAGTGGTCGGCCACCCGCTTGATCAGCCGTTGCTCCTCCAAGCTCCAAGGGCGGGGCTGGTAACATTGGTGCAGACTCAACACCCCCTTAACCTGGCCCCGATAGCGAATCGACACCGCCAGCATGGCCCGAATATCGTAGGCTTGGGCCGTGGCACGTAGTGGCTCCATAATGGGATCGTGATTGACATCCTCAACGGCTATCGGGAATTCTTGGGCCAGGATAGCCTGGGCGTGGGGGTTGTCTTCGATGGGAATAGTGATGCCTTTTAGATCCTCAAATCCAGGGGCGGCGGCGGCCGTGGTGTGAATCATCTCGGCATCGGTGGGCTGGCAGAGAATCACCAGGCTGCGACTAACGTTAAACACCTGAAGCATCTGATCCGCCGCCCGTTGCAGCAAGTCGTCCAGTTCTAGGCTGTCGCTGATGGCGGTAATGATGGTGTTGAGCAGTTTTTCCTGCTGGGCCATTAGGGTGGTTTGGGCCAGGAGTTGTCCTTGGTAGAGGGCGATGGCCAACTGATCCGCCAATTGATGTACTAGGGCAACTTCCTTATCGTGCCAAGTTCGGGGGGCGCGACAGTGGTGAATGCAGAGCAATCCCCACAGTTTGTCGCTGTAATTGATGGGAATGACTAGGCTGGCCTGCACCTGGAGATGACTTAAAAATTGTTGGTGACAGGGCGCAAGATCCGTCTGCCGGAGATCGGTCATTTGGCTGTGCTTTCCTTGGCGGTAGCGGTCCATCACGGCAGGGGTCATCATGAAGCAGTCATCTTCCATGGTGGTTCCCAAGGCCGAAACCCAAGGCGACACTACCGATTCCACCACCACGGTGCCGCCCCATTCGGGGTTAAATTGGTAGACCAGCACCCGATCTGTTTGCAGGAACTGCCGCATATCATCCACGGCGGTTTGCAAAATTTCGTGGACATCGAGGGACTGGTGAATGTGCTGGGTGAGGGTACGCAGGAGACGTTCCTCCTCGGCCTGACGATGACTGGCCTGTTGGGCTTCCACGAGGGGGGAAATATCGGTGGCAATGGCCCCAATGGCCGCGAGATTTTCGCTTGTTTTAGCCGCAATGGGAAACAAAATCGTGCTAAAGACCCTCTCCCCGCTGGGCAGCGCTAGCCGATCCTCCACGGTAAGCGGGGTTTGGCTGGCAATCACCCGCTGAATGCGTTCCTTAAATACCGGCACAAGATCCGCTGGAATGAACTGGTCAAAAGGCTTTCCGGCCATCGCTTCGGGTTGGAGACCAAACTGATCCGCTACGGCTTGGTTCACCTTGAGGTAGGTGCCGTTGCTATCGATAAAGGTCACTAGGGCGGGGGTGTTGGCAATGAAGGATTCGAGCTGAGCGGTGGTTTGAGCCAGGGCCAACTCTGCTAACCTACGGTCGCTGTAGTCAAAAATAATGGTGTCCCAGGCCGTATCACCGTTGGCTAGGCGCTCCGGACGACCAATGCCGTGAATCCACTTCTGTCGTCCAGAGGGGGCGTTGATCCGCCAGTCGTAAACCCAGGTTTTCAGGGTACGGGCCGATTCCTGCACCGACTCCCACATGGCCGGGCGATCCTCGGGGTGAATGGTGGCCCAAAGCGCCTGGGCATTTTCAAGGATCTGATCCTCCTCCACCTCCCAAATTTCTATGCAGCCTGCGTTCATATACACGATAGAATCGCCGCCGTCGGAGTGGAGAACGTAGCGGAAGATCGCCCCCGGTAGGCTACTAGAGACATTACGAAACCGTAGCTCGCTTTGCTGTAGCCGATCCTCGGCCTCCTTACGATCGGTAATGTCTACATCCACGCCGCGCATCACCAAGGGCTGCCCCTGGTGGTCGTATTCGACGGTGCCCTGGCCAAAGGCCCACCGTATCGATCCATCGGCCCGCAAAAAGCGAAACTCAATGGTATAGTCAGCCTCCCCGGCAATGGCCTGCTGGATGGCCCGCTGCACCCGATCCCGATCCTCCGGGTGAATCATGGTTTGTACGGTTTCGATGTGGCCATCAAAGCTGCCGGGAACCAGGCCCATCAACTTTTCTAAGCTTCCCGACCACACCACCCGTCCGCTGGGAATATGCCATTCCCAGGTGCCCATGTGAGCGGCTTCTAGGGCGGTGCGTAGGTGCTCCTCCTGCTGCCGTAGACGCTGTTCCGATGATTGAAGGGCTTGAACGGCTTGTCTGAGATCGGTAATATCGCGCTGCACCCCACAGCAGCCAATCACCTGGCCATGGTGATCGTAGAGGCAGAGACAGTCGTGTTCAGTGAATAAAATTGACCCATCGAGGCGCTGTTCCTCCGACTCGATGTGTAGACGGCCATTGTTGAGGAGCTGCGCTAGGGCAGAACGTCCGGCCTCAACATCGTGACTGAAAAAATCGGCCAGGGAACGGCCTAGCAGGTCGGCGGGTTGGGCTAGATACTGGTCGCAAAAGGCTTCGTTGGCCTGGGTGAGCCGCAGGTGGGTAAACACATGGGCGAGGGTACCCTCCGGGTCGTCAGAATTGGGCCATTGCACCGGCTGGTCAAGCATCATCACAAAAAAGCCATCGATGTTTTGGCTAAACAAAAAATTTAGCCAGTGGGCATCGTCGGCCCAGGAAGATCTATCCGGTGAATGCGCATTCGCCAAGGGCAGTGCCAACGGGTTCAGCGGCCTAGGGGGAAGACGATCCGCCGCTACCCCCGCCGATGCCTCTTCATCCACCGACCCAGGTGGCATTTCCTTCGCCCCGGTCGAACGTCCCGTTTCATTACCCCATTGCGGAAAATCGACCATGGCAAATAACTAGCTTGGCCTAGGCCACCCTAAACAGAACAACATCACCAACCCAAGTTAATTTTTCCCAAACCTAACCCTATCGTCGTCATTCTAGGGAATGGGCCTTTACGTTTCTTACTGTTGCGCAGTAAATCACAACAAAGCGCAACAAATAATAAGCAGAAGCCGATTGCCCTGATGATTGGGTTTAATACGACATCTGGCTTAGCCGGATTCAGCCCCCTGGACCACCGCAATGTCTTTCAATCTACCAGGCCCGATTTCAAGGCCAGCCGTTTTGGGGGGAGACGGCTGTGATGGCGAGGTCGGTAGATATTAGGCCTGGGAAAAGGCGGCCCGGATGGCTTCGATGCGCTTGCGGTTGGCTCCCAAATCCGACTCGCCCAAGCGGGAGGCTGAACGCACATGGATGACCGATTCGGCGGGATTGAGGTAAAACTCTACGTCGTCCACATAGCCCATCAGTTTGCTGGTGAATTCGGCATAGAGATAAGCGTCGTTTTTTTCGATGATAGCGGTGCGGGGCATTTCCGTAATCACCGCTGCCAATTTAGCCAGGGCGCTGGTGGCATCTCCGCTGTAGGCAATGGGGGCAATGGCGTGTTCGGCGTCGGGGTTGCCCTGGCTGACCACGCAGTTGGGCGAACTAGGGCAAGGGGAAAGCTGGCCATCTTTAACCCCTAGGGTGCTAGGGCGTGAGCCAGCGAACAGCGTACCAAGGAAGGGAAGGGCAGCCATGGGTGAAGGGGAAAGAGAAACAGCAAAGGCCGGAGAAACCGCAGTGAAAACGAGGCTAAAGGCTAGAAAAACCGAACTTAGGCGTTTTAAGGCCGGGGATTTCAACGACAGCTTTGGGAACGACATTGGCATGGTGGAGAGGTAAAGGATGAAGGGTGGGGTGGGATGGGATGTTGCGGCGCTGCAAGATAGCTTAACTCTCTGTAAAATAGCACCAGAACGATGACCGCTAGGTTTCTAGGAGCCTTCATGACCACTACCCTGCCTGTCTCTTCTCCTGTGGACACCTTGTTGCAGCGTCAGCGAGACTTTTTTGCCACTGGGGCCACCCGTAGCGCCGAGTTCCGGCTCACCCAATTACAAACCCTGCGGCAGGCGGTGGTGCGCTACCAGGAGGAAATTGTGGAAGCTGCCAGGGCGGACTTAGGTCGTCCCGCCTTTGAGGGCTACTTTGAGGTAGGGGTGATTAGCGAACTCGATCACGCCCTTAAACATCTGCGGTCTTGGATGCGGCCCCGCAAGGTTTCCCTACCCCTCAGCCAGCGCCCTGGTACCGCCTGGGTGCAGCCCGAACCCCTGGGGGTGATGCTGGTGATCGGCCCCTGGAACTATCCCTTCCAAATGATCATTTCGCCCTTGGTGGGTGCCATTTCTGCGGGCAACTGCGCCATCCTGAAGCCGTCGGAACATGCCCCCGCCACCGCTAAGGTGTTGGCCAAGCTAGTGGCGGAAATCTTTGACCCTGCCCATGTATCCTTGGTCGAAGGCGGCGTGGAAACGGCCCAGGCGCTCTTGGCCGAACGGTTTGACCATATTATCTTCACCGGGGGCGAACGGGTGGGCAAACTGGTAATGCAGGCCGCCGCCCAACACCTTACGCCCGTGACCCTAGAACTGGGGGGCAAAAGCCCCTGCATTGTCGAACCCGACGCCGATCTGGCAGTGACGGCCCGCCGCATTGTGTGGGGTAAGTTTTTGAACGTGGGCCAAACCTGCATCGCGCCGGATTATTTGCTGGTGCATGAAAGCATCAAACCCGCCCTGGTCGAGGCCCTAAAGCAGCGCATTCAAGCTTGCTATGGTGAGAATCCGGCCCAAAGCCCCAACCTCTCCCGCATCGTCAACGATCACCAGTTCGACCGCCTAGTGGGCCTGCTGGATCGGGGAAATATCCTCATCGGCGGTGATCACAACCGCTCGGATCGCTTCATCGCCCCCACCCTGATCGATGGCGTCACCTGGGAGGCCCCGATCATGCAGGAGGAAATCTTTGGCCCCCTGCTGCCCATCCTCACCTACCGCACCCTGGATGAGGCCATCGCCGCCATTAACCAGCGGCCTAAACCCCTCACCACTTATCTCTTTTCTAAAAATAAGGCCACCCAAGACCAGGTGCTGCACCAAACCACCTCCGGTTCCCTCTGCATCAACGACGTAATTTTGCAGGTGGCGGTGTGGGATCTGCCCTTTGGCGGCGTGGGCAACAGCGGCATCGGCCACTACCATGGCCCCTACAGTTTCAATACGTTCTCGAACCTCAAGAGCGTGCTGAAAAAGCCCTTCTGGATGGATCTTGACTGGCGCTATCCCCCCTACGAGGGCAAAATTCAACTCTTTAAGCGGTTTATTGGCCTGTCCTAACCTCTTCTGGTCGGTTGGGCGCATCCTTCATCGGACAACCCTAGTCTGTACCTGCCATGAGGAGGTCAAAGCCGTAGTCGATATAGGTGGCGTCGGGCATGAGGGTGCCCAGCAGGTTGGCTCCGGTCATGTCGGTGCCGGTGAGGTCGGCATTGCGGAGGTCGGCCCCTTGCAGGTTGGCCTGGGCTAGGCTAGCGCCGCGTAGGTTGGCTCGCTTTAGGTTGGCCCCGCGCAGGTCGCAGCCGCTGAGAGAGGCCTCCACCAGTTGGGCTTCACTGAGGTTGGCTCCGGTCATCTGAGCCCCGGACAATAGGGCCTGGTACAGGTTGGCCATCGATAGATCCACCCGCATGAGCTCCGCGCCAATCAGGTTAATGCGGTACAGGTTAGCTTTGTGTAGATTCGTTCTATCGAGGACGGCACCGGGCAAAAAAGCCCCCGTCAAATTGACGCCGCGCAGGTTGCACTCCACTAGCTCAATAAAAGGAAACCTCCCATCCTTAAGGGACAAATGGCGTAAATCCATGTGCTCAAACCGAACTTGACCTGCCTCGAAACGGCGAACCAAGTCGGAAAGCGAAAATCGGTTAAAGGGCGACATAGAACAGGCGACGTAATCGGCAAATGCCGAGATGCAGTAATGACAGTGATGATGGCGGTGGCAGTCTCGACCGAAGCTATCGTGCCCCACCATAGACACTGAGCTGGGCCAAACAATAGCGATGCCTTACGCCTTTGTCGCCTTCGCTCAGGGAAGATGCCCTACCCTTTACTATAGATTGCACTTAGAAACCGTAATTCAACGGTAGCGAAAAATGTTACTCAGCCTGGGGCATAACGCCATACCCATGGGCGTGACGGATCGCATCACCCATGGGGAAGCAAGCTACACTGGCGGTGACAGTGAACGGGAAACGGGGGATCGTGGCTATGACTGGGGTGCCGCAGCCAGGGGTAGATTTAATCAAAGCCTTTGAGGGGTCTCGCCTAGAGGCCTACCCCGACCCCAAAACGGGCGGTGAACCCATCACCATTGGCTGGGGGTCCACCCGTGATCGCCGGGGCCGTCCCTTTAAGTTGGGCGACCGCATCACCCAGCAAGAGGCGGACGAGCTACTGATGGATCAAATCATTCGATCCTACCTGCCGCCCCAGTCCCGCATCCCCGGCTGGGAACGTCTGAACGACAACCAGCGAGGGGCTATCCTCAGTTTTGCCTACAACCTAGGGGCCTATTTCTATGGGGCCAACGGGTTTGAGACGATTTCACGGGTGCTGCGCAACCAGGAATGGCACAACCTGGAAGCCGCCTTTCTCTTGTATCGCAACCCTGGCAGTCGGGTAGAAGAGGGGCTGCTACGGCGGCGACTCTCGGAGGCCAACGTTTTTTTGTCGGGTACGCCAGGGGTATCCCTTAGCCCAGCCGCCCAGCGCTACCTAGCCGGAGGCCGCACCCGCGATCCCAACTCTCACCTCAGCCGCGAGGCCCAGGCTTACCTTGCTGTCCGTCCCCGTGTCACCAGCGACAGCACCACGGGACCCGGTACGCCATCCGCCCCTGGTTCTCGCCCCCTGCGCCTCGTAACCCCCCACCTCCAGGGGCCGGATGTTCAGCAAGCCCAATCCGCCCTAGCCCGCTGGGGAATGAACCTAGTCCCCGATGGCGTGTTTGGCCCCGCCACCCAAAAAGCCGTAGAGCAATTCCAGCGTAACCAAGGACTCAGGCCCGACGGCATCATCGGCCCCCAAACCTGGGCGACCCTACAACGCCAACCCACGGCTCCCTCGGTGCCGACCAATCCGCCTCAGCCCCCCACCAATGCCCCTCTACCCCGCACGCTGCGCCTCACCCAGCCCTTTACCACCGGAACCGATGTCCGTAATTTACAGCAGGCCCTCGCCCAGTCGGGGGTGGCTCTGGTGGTGGATGGGGTGTTTGGCCCCGGCACCGAACGGGCCGTAAAGCTGTTTCAGACCAGCCGAGGACTTGCGCCCGACGGTATCGTTGGGCCAAGGACCTGGGCCATGCTTCAGGGATCCACCAGATCCACCACCCCCGCCGCCCATGGCCGAGTGCTGCGGCTCACCCATCCCTTCACCACCGGGCCGGATGTGCGCCTACTCCAACAGGCCCTCACCCGATCTGGGTTTGCTATCGCCGATGACGGTATCTTTGGCCCCGGCACCGAACGGGCGGTAAAGCAGTTTCAGGCCAGTCGCCGCCTCGTGGCCGATGGTGTGGTAGGCGCACAAACTCGATCTCGACTGGGGATTTAGGCTGATCGGCCCACTTCAGAGCAGTTTTGTCAGTTAGAATGCTTTGCTCAGTTCCCAGGTTGTTTCTGTACCGTTATTCGAGTGTTTAACGAAAATGAAATAGCCTTCAAGAACGCAGGTTTTTTAGTAATTGTCTAGGTCGCGCTAGAACAACATCAGGGTAGCAATCTCGGTGATGAACAAACATATAATGCTCATACTCATACCAATGCATTTCCCCTTTTTCTTGATTGCAGGGGTAACAGATGACCCACAGATTTCTAAAATCTAGAGATAGCCAGGGGTATTGGGCTCTAGGCAGTTTGTGATCGATGCTGCGGCCTTTGAATTGGCTAAAATAGTCGCCGCAGACGGGGCACTGCCGATCAGAGTTGTCCCGCACCCATTGGCGGCTTTCCTCTGTAGTACCACAATCGTGATCACCGTTGATGTATCGCCATCGGTCAAACTCTCGGTATTTCTCTAAATCCTGTTCTGTCAGACGATGATAACGGTGATTGCCAACGTCATCCGCCAAATTAAACAGTTCTTCTAGCGAATAATCTTTTTGAAAATCCATAGGTCTTACGCTAGTTGACGGAGTACAAAAAACTAGTAATTCAGCTCTCAGACGATGGTGAATTAACGATTCTATCGTTTTGGCTTCTTGGGCTGACTGACCTTCGGAGATCGTGACTGATGAGGGCGAAAATCTATCATTTCATTCTCTTCATCGGGGAAATGGCGGTCAACTTTCTGGGCAATACTTTCTACCGTTGCGCTGAGAGCTTGGTGAAACGTGTTAATTTCTTCAGGGGTTTGATATTTGTTGCCAATGCGATCTGCCTCTAAGAAGAGTTCCTCCAGGGAGAGATCATCTTCTTTATAAGTATCTAAAAAATCATTGATCTTCTGATGAAGCTGAATGACATGATCCCAGCCCAGATTTCTATAATGATGTTTCTTTAGCCAATCTTGATCTGCCTTAGACAATAGCTTTCTGCGCTGGGTATTAGAACGTTGCAGTTCTCGATAGGCTAGGCCATCAAATAGTCGCTTTTTGTCGGATTTTTTCGCCATGATTCTATCCCAATGTCCATTTTAAGAGACGGATCATAGCCTTGCGCAATTCGCTGTCTTCGTAGCGCAAAAGCTCATCAATGTCACGGGCTAGACGTAGACGAATTTGGTCAACGATATTTTTTAGCGCCTTATTATCCTTTTGCAGTCGCTCATTAGCATCTACTAGTTCATCATTGCGGGTTGTCAAGGTTTGCACCTTAGATTCCAGGTTTTGGTTCTGCCACTTCAATGCCTCAATTTCTTGCTGGAGTTCGACTTCCTCTTTGGCTAAATCATCTTTGCGTTGGCCAAGATTCTTGTTTTTTTCTTCCTGCTTGGCAATGGATTCCTCTAGCTGTTGATACTCCCGCGTGAGTTGTTCTAGCTTTTTGGCGGCATTTTCACGCCGTTTACCTAGGGTGCGGTTATTGGTGGAAAGCTCATGATTTTTCTGGACAAAGGCTGCCACCAAATTTCTGGCCGCAGGCTTATCGCCGAGCAAAATCAATAACTGCTCACATTCATCTCGGCTGAGGGATTGGGTAACGTTTTTGTTAATGCCATAGCGATCCTTGAGGATCGTTTGTAGGTCGGGCTTCGATTGCATGGGCTAGCGGACAGTTCTTGGGGCACGGTTGTCTGAAACTAGTGTACCCAGACCTTTGATGGAATCACGCCCCTAGAGAGCTGGCAGGTTGGGTGGTGCGATGCCAGAACTCAACTGTGGAGATTGGTTTAAGTTGGGTTTTCTTTCTAGCAGGCGCTTTGCGAATGCGTTGCTGGCCCCAACCTATAAGCCTTAAATGCCCAAGATTACACGGGCGATGTTGAGGTAAATGAGCACCCCCAGCACATCTACGGCGGTGGTGATGAAGGGGGCCGACATCAGGGCAGGGTCGAACTTTAGGGTTTTGAATAAAAAGGGAAGGGCAGATCCGGCGAAGGAGGCGATGATGGCAATGGCGAACAGGCTGAGGCCCACTGCTAAAGAGACCCCGGCATCTCCCTGGAGCAGGTAGGCCCAGAGGGTGACGGCCACGCCCAGCAGTAGGCCCAGCAGGCCTCCGGCCAGGGTTTCTCGGCGGATGATGCGAACCATGGCGGATAGGCGCACTTTGTCGGTGTTGAGGCCACGGATGACCACCGTGGAGGACTGGGCACCAACGTTGCCCCCGGCATCGATTAGCAGGGGAATGAAGGCGGCCAGTACCACCACCTGGGTCAGAATGTCTTCCTGCCCTTTGATGACAGCACTGGTGCCCGTGTTGGTAATCAGCAGCACCATCAGCCACACCACTCGCCGCCGTACTACTGTCCACAGGTTGACCTGGAAGTAGTCGTCCTTAGCGGGCTGCACCCCCCCGGCGGTGTAAATGTCTTCGGTGACCTCCGCTTCGATCACGTCCATCAGGTCGTCCACAGTGATGATGCCCACCAGTCGCCGTTCGCTATCGACCACGGGCAGGGTAATAAAGTCGTAGCGCTGGATTAGGCGGGCGGCCTCTTCCTGGTCGGTGTCGGTGTAGACGTAGATCACGTCCCCGTTCATGATTTCGTGTAGGGGTTGATCCAGGGGAGCTACGACCAAATCTCGCAGCGAGAAGGCCCCCAACAGGTGACGTGAGTCGTCGGTGACGTAGAGGGTGTAGATAGTTTCGGAACGGTGGGCTATCTGGCGAATGTGCTCGATAGCCTGCTGGGCCGTCCAGTTTTGCCGTAGGGTGACGAACTCGGAGGTCATGATTCGTCCGGCACTGTCGGCGGGGTAGCCCAACAGCAGGGCAGTGGCCTCCCGTTCGGCAGGACTGATGTTTTGCAGCAGACGGTTGACCACCTTGGCGGGCAGTTCCTCGAACAGCTGCGCCCGGTCGTCGGGGGCCATGCGGTCGATAATTTCCAGCACCTCCGGCTGCCGAAAGTCGGTTAGCAGGGCTTCCTGTACCCGCCGAGGTAGATGTTCGTAGACCGCCATGGCCTTGTTCTTAGGCAGCAGCCGAAAGGCCACTGTCTGGTGGGTTTTGGGGAGATCGTCGATAATGTCAGCCGCATCGGCGGGCTGCATGGGAGCAAGTTGGGCACGAACAGCCTCGTACTGGCGGGCCTCTAGCTGGGTCTGAATTTGCTGGGTGGCTTCTAGCATAGGATCCATCGCATCGGATCAATCTCCCTATGGCCTCAACATCCCTTTGACCTTCAAAGGGCAACGTTAGTATATTGACCGCGTTTTAAGGTCTGCTTAAATGCCCAAGATCACGCGGGCGATGTTGAGGTAAATCATCACCCCCAACACATCTACGGCGGTGGTGATAAAGGGGGCAGACATCAGAGCTGGGTCAAACTTGAGGGCCTTGAACAGGAAGGGAAGGGCGGCTCCGGCAAAGGTGGCAATCAGGGAAATGGCGACGAGGCTGATACCCACTGAGAGCGCTACGCCCAGGTCGCCCTCCAGGAAAAAGGCCCAGAGGGTGACGGCACTGCCCAGCAACAGGCCCAGCAGCAGGCCTGCCAGAGTTTCGCGCCCGACAATGTAGGCCATGTCTGAGGGATGGACATCCTCGGTGTTGAGGCCGCGAATCACCACGGTGGAGGACTGGGCCCCGACGTTACCCCCGGCCCCGATCAGTAGGGGAATAAAGGCCGTTAACACGACGACCTGTTGCAGGAGGTCTTCTTGACCCTTGATCACCGCACTGGTGGCGGTATTGGTGACCAGCAGCACCAGCAGCCACACCACCCGTTTGCGGGCCACGGTGATCAGGTTGGTTTGAAAATAGTCATCCCCGGCGGATTGCACCCCCCCGGCGGTATAGATATCTTCGGTCACCTCCGCCTCGATCACATCCATCAGGTCGTCGATGGTGACAATGCCCACTAGGCGCTGCTCTCGATCCACTACGGGCAGAGCCAGGAAGTCGTAGTGCTGAATCAGCAGGGCGGCTTCTTCCTGGTCAGTATCGGTCTGCACAAACACCACTTCCTGGGTCATGATCTCTTCGATCAGTTGATCGGGCTGGGCCAGCACCAAATCGCGCAGGGAGAGGGTGCCCAACAGATGCCGGAAGTTATCGGTGACGTAGAGGGTGTAAATGGTTTCGGAACTGCGGGCCAGACGACGAATGCGGTCTAGGGCCTGGGCGGCGGTGAGGCTACCCCGCAGGGTGACAAACTCGGAGGTCATGATCCGTCCGGCGCTGTCGGCGGGATAGCCCAGCAGCAGGGCGGTGGCGTTGCGTTCGGCGGGGCTCATATCCACCAATAGCCGCCGCACCACCTTGGCGGGCAGTTCGTCAAACAGGCGCGCTCGGTCATCTGGAGACATGCGATCCACGATCTCCAACACCTCCGGATGCCGAAACTCCGTCAGCAAATTCTGCTGTACCCGGCTGGGCAGATATTCGTAGACCTCGATGGCTTCATCCTTGGGAAGCAGGCGAAAAGCTACGGCCTGAAAGGTATCGGGCAGCTCGTCAATCATTTCGGCTACGTCGGCGGGCTGCATGGGAATCAGCATGGCCCGCACGGCATCAAAACTACCGCTTTCCAAAAGTTCCTGTAGCGATGCCTGGGCTGCGTCTTGAACCATAGCCACCTCCTGCCCCAAATACGATTGTTAAGATAGCCTACATTGGTCCCGAAACCCCTTAACCCTCCGTAAACCTTGGCCCTTAGGCCGCAAGTTCCTTCCAGACAGCAACTTTGCCTCCATCAAAGCCCCTGTGGAAGCAGGGCACAACGTGTTTTGCAACCGGATGCAAGCCATCACCTTTATCCTGCCCGTTAATGGCGGCGAACCCATAACCATTCTGCTCAGCGTCCTCCTAGGCCAAGGCGATATGCTGCCCATCCTGGCCCTGCGAGTCCTGTGGCTCAACATGGGCAACTCCATCGCCGACCATGTCCGTCACCTTCGAGCCGCAGTCCTTCAACCTAATGAACCGTCCTCCCCGTGCCCCCAGCCAACCACTGCTGTCAAGCCCACGGCGGCACCGGATCGCCCTGATTTCCATATTCAACATGACCCAGTTCCGGGCCTCTATTTCCGCACGACTACAAGGGATGAAGGTGCCACTGCGGAATGGGTCAGCCATCGGCTACGGTATTGGGGTAGCCGTAGTTTTACAGGCCATTTTTAGCCAGGCAGGGGTGATGAACGCCCTGTTTCAAACCGCCGCCTTCACCCTCGAACAAGGGCTGATTGGCCTGGGGGTGTCGCTACCGATGATTGGGGTCGCGCGAGTTGCCAACCGCCTCAATCCCCAGAACTAATCCCCAAAGCTAATCGACCGTAATGAGTGGATGGATCTCAACGAATGCCCATCGTCCATGCCGCTGATGCAGTACCCCCAAGGATGAGAATCTATTTTCAGAGCAGCGACCCATGCCGTTGCTCTGAAAATAGACGAGACACCGCCCTGGTAAACGATACCGTGGAATCTTCAGCCCTAGGCGGGAACCACGACGGCT
>CAZWNR010000042.1:0-14305 GCA_964635665.1 uncultured bacterium
TCTTCTCCATCTCCGGTTCCGAGTTTGTGGAGATGTTTGTGGGGGTCGGTGCCTCCCGTGTCCGCGACCTGTTTGAACAGGCCAAGGCCAACGCGCCCTGCATCGTATTTATCGACGAGATTGACGCCGTAGGCCGTCAGCGCGGTGCAGGTCTCGGCGGCGGCAACGACGAGCGGGAACAAACCCTCAACCAACTGCTGACCGAAATGGACGGCTTTGAGGGCAATACGGGCATCATCATCATCGCCGCCACCAACCGCCCCGATGTGTTGGATGCCGCCCTGCTGCGCCCCGGTCGTTTTGACCGTCAGGTGGTGGTGGATCGGCCCGACTATGCCGGACGCCTGGAAATCCTCAACGTCCACGCCCGTGGCAAAACCTTCTCCAAGGATGTGGATCTGCAAAAGATCGCCCGGCGTACCCCTGGCTTTACCGGGGCCGACCTGTCCAACCTGCTGAACGAGGCCGCCATCCTCGCCGCTCGCCGCAACCTCACCGAAATCTCCATGGATGAGGTGAACGACGCCATCGACCGGGTGCTGGCTGGCCCCGAGAAGAAAGACCGCGTCATGAGCGAACGCCGCAAGGAACTGGTCGCCTACCACGAAGCAGGCCACGCCCTCGTCGGTGCCCTCATGCCGGACTACGACCCCGTGCAGAAGATCAGCATCATTCCTCGCGGTCGGGCTGGCGGTCTCACCTGGTTTACCCCCAGCGAAGATCGTCTGGAATCGGGCCTCTACTCCCGCTCCTACCTGCAAAATCAGATGGCCGTTGCCCTCGGTGGCCGCATTGCTGAAGAGATCATCTTCGGTGAAGAGGAAGTCACCACCGGGGCTTCCAATGACCTGCAACAGGTGGCCCGTGTGGCCCGTCAAATGGTGACTCGCTTCGGCATGAGCGACAAGCTTGGCCCCGTGGCCCTTGGTCGCCAGCAGGGCAATATGTTCCTGGGCCGCGATATCGCCGCCGAGCGCGATTTCTCTGAAGAAACCGCCGCCACCATCGACTCCGAGGTGCGTTCCCTGGTGGATGAAGCCTACAAGCGCGCAAAAGAGGTGCTAGTTAGCAACCGCCACATCCTTGACCAGCTGGCTCGGATGTTGGTGGACAAAGAAACCGTCGATGCCGACGAGCTTCAGCAACTGCTAGCCAATAGCGATGTGCGGATGGCCTCCATTGCCTAGGCTGTAATCGCTCGCTGAATACCTAAAAGCCAGGGTTCTTAAAGAACCCTGGTTTTTTTGTTGGATGCTGAGGAATAGGCGAATTCTTTGGCATCCGTACACGCTAGGAGATTAGGCGCAACAGCTTTAAATTTTCCATGAAGCTCCGCTATTTGGGGAGACTCTGGCCAGACGGATTCGCTACAGTGGCCATGGAATATCCGTAGTTTCCCGGAGCAACCCGTAAATTCCTGGAGTCCAGCTTCTGGAACTAGGCTCTCGATATGAACGTCCCGCGATTTATGCGTGTGCCCTCTTTGACGATGCTTTGCGTAGCCCCCTGCGCCCTTTTAACCAATGGCTGTGAAATCTAGGTACTGGATTGCTGTTGGGTTTTCCCTAACCCTAACGGCCTGTGGCGGCGGATCCGACTCTGGTTCAGCCCCCCCTACGCGCTTTCTCAGCGTGCAGCCGATTCAGGTCTGCGACGATTTAGGTCTGATTTGCGCCGAATTGGCCCTTTTTGAAGAAGCAACCCGCAAACTCTGGGCTCAGGCCAATGTGGTGATTGATTTCCTCACCCCCAACCGCCTCAACGATAGCCGATTTCTCACCATTGACGACCAGCAGGAGTTTTCAGAGCTTTCCTTTACGGGCGGGGCTGGATCCTTTGGACGTCACCCGCTCTCTACCCGCACCACGGGGCCGTTGAACCTGTGGTTTGTGGATCGCATTTTTGCCTACGATGACGATACCGAAACCCTTGGCCTTGGCTGGATTGACCTAAATGGCGTGGTAGTCAGCGACAACCTGCTAGGCTTTAACAGCGGCCTGGATCGCATTGACACCGTGGCCCACGAAATTGGCCACAACCTGGGCCTCACCCACAGCAATTTTGGGGCCGGAGGGGCCAACAACCTGATGACCGATGGCCTCAGCCGCCGTTCCCCCCTCTCCATTGCCGAAATCACCCCCAATGGAGCAAATCTGGGGCAGCTGACCCAGGCTCAAATCGACTTTGCCCGCCAAAGCCCGCTGTTAAGCAATCAGCCGAATCAAGTCCCCGCTAGCGGTGCCGTTAGCCCCCCAACGACGGCCCCCACCTTCCTAGATGCCGCCCCAGACGCCATGGCTGTAACGATGCCATCAGCCCCCGCTCCTGAGTTCCCTCAAAAGTCGGCGGAACCCCAGGCTCTTCCCGTCGTTGGGTTCGATATGCCAGACTCTTCTTCCGCTGCGCCCTGGTTCCAACCGTCAGCGGCTGCGCCCCCTGAGCAAATTCCATTGGCGGAGGAAGTCTGGACAGAGGAAACACTGGCTAAAACATCCGCCAACCCTCAGGAACCTCTCGGTCTATCGCCCCAACCCTGGCTACCTGATATTCCCCAGCAAGCAGAAATGACCATTCCTGAGCCGGATCCCCTGGTGCAGCTTGTTGCCCGGGCGGATTTGCCCCCAGTGCGGCCCACCCCATCACCCAAGCCCGTTCCCAATGGGCCAGCGATGTCGTTGCTCTCCGCCCTGCTGTTGGGGGGCTATTTTGGGAGAAGTCGGCGGCAAGGTAATCCCAAATCTGAATCGCATAACCCTGATTCCCAGAAGGCAGAGTCGTAGAGTGCATTCGCGGCTCTATCCCCTACCCGTCTACGTCCTAACCGCCTTGATGAGCCGCAATGCACCGCTGAGAAACCGTGGGTAGCCCAGCAGGATTTGGTATACGTCTTGTAAGCCAGAGGGCGCTGTTGAGTAGACGCTAGGCTGCGTCGTGGGTAAATGGGCTGGAAGGAAATACCTGACCCACAGAGCGACAGACGGCCTATCTTCGTTCTACATTCGTTCCAGGACACGAATGCCCAGCAGGGAGAGGCCCAACTTCAGGGTTTTGGCGGTGAGATCGCACAGAATCAGGCGTGAGGTGCGCTGGGGTTCTTCGGCCTGGAGGACGGAACAGCGGTCGTAGAACTGGTTGAAGGTTTGGCTGAGTTCAAACAGGTATTGGCAGAGGCGGTTGGGATAGAGGTCTTGGGCCACTTCTTCTAAGACGGTATCCAGTTGCAGCAGGTAGCGGCTGAGGGCAAATTCGCTGTCGTCGCCTAGGTGAAGGCTGGCCTCGGCAGGGAGGTGGTCGAAATCGATGCCACCCTTGCGAGCAATGCCCTGCACCCGCACGTAGGCATAGAGCATGTAGGGGGCCGTGTTGCCTTGCAGGGCCAGCATTTTGTCGAAGCTGAAGATGTAGTTGCTGGTGCGGTTTTGGCTAAGGTCGGCATACTTGACCGCCCCAATACCCACGGCTTCGGCCACATTTTGAATGAAGTCCTCGGTTTCCTGGCGTTCCTCGGCCTGGATGCGGGTTTCGAGATCGGCACGGGCACGGCTGACGGCTTCGTCCAGCAAATCCTTTAGGCGCACGGTGTCGCCGGAGCGGGTTTTGAACTTTTTGCCGTCTTCGCCCTGCACCACCCCAAAGGGAACGTGGGTGAGATCGACTCTGTCGGGAATCCACCCGGCCTTGGCGGCGACCTGAAACACCTGGGCGAAGTGGTTACCCTGGCCTGCATCGACGACATAGAGCACCCGTTCGGCTCCATCAGTGCCCGTGCGGTAGCGGATGGCGGCGAGGTCGGTGGTGGCATAGTTGTAGCCGCCGTCGGTTTTTTGGATGATCAGCGGCAGGGGGTTGCCGTCCTTGTTGGTGAATCCGTCCACAAACACCACCTTCGCGCCCTGATCCTCCACCAGCAGCCCTTGGGTTTCCAAATCTTTCACGACATCCGCGAGGAAGGGGTTATAGAAGGATTCGCCCCGCTCTTGGATCTGAATATCTAGACGGTCGTAGAGCTTTTGAAATTCCTGGCGCGACTGGGCGCAGAGCACGTTCCAGGCTTTGGTGGCGGTGTCTTCTCCCGCCTGCAAGTCCACCACCGCCTCACGGGAACGGGTTTTGAAATCTTCGTCGGTGTCAAAGCGCAGCTTGGCCTGTTTGTAGAACGCCACCAGGTCGCCAATGTCTACGGTGGAATCGGCCTCCAGGGCTTCGGGACAGGCTTCTTTGAGGTGGGTAATCAACATGCCAAACTGGGTGCCCCAGTCGCCCACATGGTTGAGGCGCAGCACCCGATGCCCCATGAATTCCTGCACCCGCGCAATGGAATCGCCAATGATGGTAGACCGCAGGTGGCCGACGTGCATTTCCTTGGCGATGTTGGGGCTCGAAAAGTCCACAATCACCGTTTGGGGCTGATCTACGGGGGCGACGCCCAAACGCGAATCCGCCTGCATCGCCTTTAACTGATCTTCCAGATAGGTCGTTTTCAGCCGCAGGTTAATGAAGCCGGGACCAGCAATTTCTGGGGTGTCGCACAGGTCACCGAGATCCAGATTTTCAACGATTTGACGGGCGATATCGCGAGGGCTTTGCTTCAGGGGCTTGGCCAGGGACATGGCCACATTCGCCTGAAAATCGCCAAACTTGGGGTTACTGGTGGGCACCAGCATCGGGTCGGTATCGGCCAGATCGGCCCCAAAGGCGGCCACCATGGCCCGCTGAATCTGGGTCTTAAGCTGTGCAACGGTAGACTTCATGGCGACTGTATTAACCGAGGAACCTTCCCAAACCCCTAGGGCCAATCGGGACAGATAGAGCCTTTCCATCCTAAGCCAATCTGTTCCCCCATGCCTTTCCTTCCGGTATTGTATGCCCCCGATTCCTCTGAAGATGATGGAAAAGAGGACTTTGGCATGAGGGCTGTGAGGGCGTTGCGATTCGGCTGAGGCTAGCTGAGTTTGACAACGGCTTGGTTCGTCATGAGCGTATCCCCGGTCAAAATGTCCTCGACGGTGATGCGCAATAGGCGATCCGCATCGACGAAAAACAGAACACGCACCCGATCACTACCGGGGAATCCGGGCGGATTGAGCTGAGCAATGGTGCGGGCACCGTCTTTGTCGTTGAGGGGTTGAACGGTGCGGTTCGCTTCGGTGAGTTGGCGGGTCACCAATCGACCGTTTTCAAAATACACCTCGGTTTGGGTGGCGGCTTCCCCCAGTTCGCCAAGAATTAGTTCGATGCTGGGCTGCTTTTCCACCGAGGCTCCCAAGGTTAGCTCGACGGATTGGGTCATCGGGTAGAGCTGGCCTTGCTGAATGATGGGGTGCCAGCCGTGGCAATTGTTGCGTCGATTCCAGTAGCGGATGCCGTAGCTGTGGTAGAGGAAGTCTTCGACTTCAAGCCCTAGGTTGACCTGGAGTGCCCCCTGGGCGACGGCCTCGAAGGGACGGTCGGCTTTGATTTTCTCGGCGGGGAAGCGCTGTTGCACCCAGGCTTGAACGGCGGGAATTTGGGCGGTGCCCCCCACCAGCAGTACCGCTTCGATATCCTCCGGGGCTACCCCCTGACGGCGAGCTTGCTGGAGCACCTGATTAAGGCTATTTTCCAGGCGGTCAAAGAACTGGTGCTGTTGCAGAATCTGGTCGAACTGATCGCGGTTGAGGCTGAGATCGTAGGTGTCGAAGGCGGTATCGTCGAAGTAGACTTCCTGGGCGGTGGGGGCCTCAGAAAGGCGGATTTTAAGCCGTTCTGCCAGCCGTTGGGTGAGGGCCGAAATGGCTAAGCCCTGGGTTTTGTGAAAGTGATCCACCAGCCAGTTGTCGATGTCGGCCCCGCCCAGGTTCTCTCCAGCCTTGGCCAGGACGCGGGCGGTTTGGGGCTTTTGGGCGCTGATTTGATCGGGGGGTTTGCGGCCCCACTTCAGCATGAACCCCAGGGGAGCCTTTTCGACGGGGGTGGCCAACTGCACCAGCGACCAGTCCAGCGTGCCGCCGCCAAAGTCCATCACCAGCAGGTTTTTCTCCTGGGTGAGGCCATAGCCGAGGGCAGCGGCGGTGGGTTCGTCAATCATGCGTACTTGGCCAAAATCTAGCCGCTCGGCCAATTCGCCTAGCCACAGGCGGTAGGCTTCAAAGCTGTCTACCGGAACCGTAAACACTAGGCTGTCGCTATCGCCCGTTTGCGCCTTGGCCTGGGTGAGGACGGTTTCCAGAAACCACTGGCCTACCTGGTCAAAGGTAACGGTTTGGCCATCGATTTCGGGCAAAAATCCGCGCCAAGGAACACCAATCCCCCGCTTCACATTGCGAAAAAAGCGGGGGTCGGTGGTGATGTCCAGACCGCGATCCCGAACCGCCTGCCCCACCACAATCCCAGCGGGCCCCAGTCGTTCAACGTAGGCCAAGCTCGGCACCAGGGGCGGATCGTTGCCCAAAAGAACGCTCAGGCCAGGTAAAGCAATGGTTTCGGGCTGCTGGAGGGCTGCATTCCAGCGGGTGACAACGGTGTTGCTGGTTCCAAAATCAATGGCAAGGGTCATCGTGCAGGGGAGACAGGGGGTAGGAAGTTAGGGCTGATCAGAGGGGCGCTTCTTCGGCCAGGTGCGGACGATAACCGTGGCCAGGGTAACCACTGTGATGGGAATCACAAACAGCAGCATAATTTGGCTGAACAGGCCTAAGTGGGTGTGGTCGGCGGCCCGCAAAATGAGATAGGTGGCATAGGCGACGTAGTAGGCGCTGAACAACACCCCTTCCCATCGAGAAATTACGTTGCCCGTGGCAAAGATGGGAATACAAGCCACCGCCACCGCCACCATGACAGGCAGGTCAAAGTTGAGCACCGCATCGGGAATGACAACCCCGCCGTCTGATACCAGGGAAGTGCAGCCCAACACCACAAGAATGTTGAAAATGTTGCTGCCCACGACGTTACCCACGGCAATATCGCGCTCTCCCCGTATCGTAGCCACCATCGAGGTGGCCAATTCGGGCAGAGAGGTACCCGCGGCCACAATGGTTAGGCCGATCACCAACTGGCTTACCCCAACCGCTGTGGCAATCGATACGGCTCCATTGATGAACAGGCGCGACCCCAGCACCAGGGTAGCGAGGCCCAGTGCCATCCAACCGAGGTTGATGAGCCACCCCAGCCGAGGTTGCTCTTTAAGGCCGTATTCCTGGTCGTATTCCGCCTGCACGTCAGCATTGCTTTCTTTGCGACTGAGGTAAATCAAAAACAGCGTATAGACGATACCGCCAATGAGGAGAATCACGCCGTCAGAGGCTTGTAGTTGATGATCGAGGGAAAAAAGAAACAGTAGGCCCGAGACCCCGATCATAATCGGTACATCCAATCGGATGAGCTGCTGCGCCACCACCAGGGGAGCGACTAGGGACGAAAGCCCCAAAATCACTAAAACATTGAAGATGTTGCTACCAATCACGTTACCCAGGGCGATGTCTCCCTGACCCGCGATGCTGGATTGAATGCTGACCGCCATCTCTGGGGCACTGGTGCCATAGGCCACCACGGTGAGTCCGATAATCAGCGGAGAAATTCCGACCAGGGCTGCAAGTCTAGAAGCTCCTTTTACTAGGGACTCGGCCCCTACAAGCAACAGCCCGCCTCCGACAATGAGCAACAGAATGGCAACAATCATGGATGCAGTCTCACTTCGTCAACAGGGAATCATAACGGCGAACAAATCGATACGGCCACGTCATCCCGCATAGGATAGCCCTAGGCTAGAACTATCCCCTGGCAAGCTGAACGTTGCCTTCCACCTGTTTCTTAGTATGTCTGATTTTGGAACCGCCGTTGTTAACCCCGCTCCCCTGGCCCCGTGGCGTAGCCCCCTAGCCAGGGCCATCTATCGCAACCGCAGCAGGCCCCACAGTCGCTATGGGCAACTGGCGACCGTGGCGATCAATGGCCGACCGACCAACCGTACCGTGGTTTTTCGGGGGTTTTACGACCGCAGCAACGCCCTGATGTTTGTCACCGATGGCCGCAGTGCCAAGGTCAAAGACTTAGCCCACAGTCCATGGGGAGAACTATGCTGGTACTTCACCCTAACCCGCGAACAGTTTCGTCTGGCTGGGGCCATTCTGCTGGTGACAGCCGACACCGCTGATCCCGCCCTCCTCCAGGCCCGTCAGGAACGGTGGGAATCCCTCTCTGAGGCCAGCCGCCAATCCTTTTACTGGCCCACCCCAGCCGAACGACGCAGGGAGGATCCTGCCGCCTTCGAGGTGGCTTTAGACATTTCCAAGGCACTGAACCCGCCGCCCACCTTCTGCCTGGGGCTGCTCCAACCCGATGGCGTCGATCACCTGGAACTGCGGGGCGACCCCCAAACCCGTACCCAATATCAATCCTCCGGCGGTGGTCAGTGGACTGCAACCACCGTAAACCCCTAGAGAACGCCCCCACCGACCTGCCAACCCTAGGGGCAAAGAGATTTCGCCCTTCTGATCTGAGGGCAAGCCATCAAGATTGAGGACTCAAAGGCCCAAATCGGCCTTGGCCTGGGCAGCGGCGGGAAGGACAAGGCCGATTTGGGCCTTTGAGTCCTCAATCTTGATGGCGGCATCGTAGGGACGGGTGCGCACCACCACGGGCATGGGCACGGCATGGCCCAGAATAAGCGCCTGCTGTTTAGAATCTAGCTTGGCCAGGACGGAGCGCAGGTTTTGCCCGCCGGAAACCCCCGTAAAAATGGCGTCAATGTCCTTTTCGTCGTTGAGCAGGGCGGTGATGCGGGTGCCAATCTGAGACATTACCTCGTTGTCGATGCCGGAGGGCCGCTGATCCACCACTAGTAGGGTGACGAAGTATTTCCGCATTTCCCGGGCAATGGTGCCAAAGATAGTCTGTTTAGCGGTAGCAGGGTCGAGAAAACGGTGGGCCTCTTCGATGGTGATCATCAGTTGCCGGGGGCGATCCACCGGGTTTTTGGTTTGCAGAAAGCGGTCGGCCTTGCGCACGTAGCTAGCATGAATGCGGCGGGCGATCACGTTGGTGGCCAGCATATAGGCCAGCATGGTGGCCTGAGATCCAAACTCCACCACCACATGCTGCCCTTCATCCAAAGCCGCCAAAATTTTGCCCACATAATTCGTGGTACTGGTGTTGCGCAGATATTTCAGGTCAGCCAAACGGGTCAGCTTCCGTTGCAGGGCCATAATCGAGGATTTGCTGCCCATTTTGGTTTCGCAAAATTCCTGGATTTCCTCGTTGGTCATCATCAACAAGCGGTTAATCCAGGATTTGCCAAACTCGTTACGCAGGATAATCGCATTCTCCAAACTGGCCTCTGAGAGATTCAGCTCCCCCCGCACCAAGGCCAAATCTTCCACATCAATTTGGTCGAAACCAATAAATAATTCCTGGGCATCATTCACCCCCCGCCGCTGGGTCGATTCTGGATCCAGGGTAAACATCTGCACCTGGCCGGGAAACAACTGGCGCAACCCCTTGACGGTGCTAAACTGCTTGCCCTCACTCACCGCCTCCCAGCCATACTCCGAGTGCATGTCAAAGATGAGATTGACCGCCGCCCCCCGCTGAATGGTGCCCGCCAGCAGCAGCCGCGTCAAAAAGGATTTCCCGGTACCGGATTTACCAAAAATGCCGTTGCTGCGCTCTACGAAACGGTCTAAATCTAGGCAAACAGGCACCTCCATATCAATCGGCTGGCCAATGGCAAAATTGCGCCGATGGGGGTCATCCTCCCAGCCAAAAATAATCCGAAAATCTCGCTCACTGGCCTCATACACCTGGCTAAAGTGGGCCGGGATCGTCTTTACGGGCAGCAGTTCTACGTCAGCATTACTCTGCACCGTATAGCTCCCACCCTTCTCCTTCGAGGCTCCTTTCTGTCTTCTCCCCCCTCTCCAGTCTTCCCGATTGCCTAGCCCCTCTATTTCGGCGAACATCAGCATCGGAATTAGGGTCAAGGTGCCGTAGGTGCCTGTCCCTGCCAGCACCTCCTGCAAAAATAGATTTTCTGGCTCTGGGGGATGGGCCAAAATTCGCTGGCTACCCGTGCCTAAGGCCACATCGGTCAACATACAAAAAAACTGGGATCGCCGCCCTCGCACCACCAAAAACTTGCCTACCCGCATATCTTCCACTGAAATATCGGGATGTAGGCGAATGTCTAACCCCTGACTAAGGGATCCTTGAATGACCGAACCGAGGGGATGGGAGGTCGTCATGGCAAATCTTGTTTAGTACAAGAATACCCTGACTTTCTAGACTTGCCTAGGCCATCGAATTCTACAAAAAACCGTCCTAGGGGTAGAGATTGACTTTATAAATAGAGTCCCCCATCCTCATCGACATAGCTGTTTAGGAAAGCGCTATGGTCTCTTGGAGCCGTGGCGTCAGGTTCCTGACGAGCACAGGCCGCTGGTGATTTTCCAGCCTCCAGAGATGGCTTCCAGCTATAGGGAAAGACATCACTAGGCCATGCCGGGGAAATGGTCGATTTGGGCGTAGCCGCTGAAGACGAGTTGGTTACCCTGGGTTTCTAGGCGGTTCACCCGCAGCAGTACGCCATCTAGGTTAAAGCGCTCTAGGTCTACCATGCGGTTGAGGACGGTGGCAAAGCCCTGGGTGAGGGTGGCAGAAAGGGAACGGATGGTGTCGGGGATGCCGTCGGCCAAAAATTCGGCATTGGCAAAGATAATCCGCCGCCGCTTTTCCACGGTGATGGTAGCGGTAAGCTGAATGGGCACGTCTTTTTTATTGGGCAGGTCGGTTTTGGCGGCAATGGTGACCTGCTGATCGGGCTGGAGGGTGATGTGAATGTCGCGGAAGGTGAGGGGTTCGCCACCGGAGAGATTGGTGAGCACTTCGTCGTCTACGCCTTCTAGATGTTGGCGCACCAGTTCGGCCCCAAAGGCACGGTTGATAGCGTCCTCGGTGAGGATGACCTGGGCCACGGCCTGGGTAGGCTGGCGCAGACGAATCTTGCCGCCAATGGCTGCTCCCACGTCAATGGCCACCGCATCGGTTTCAAACATCATTTCTGCGGTTTCAAACTCGTTGCGAATCACTAGTCCGCGTCCTTCCATGCGGAAGCTATCCACCGTACCCTGGAGCAGCTTGCTAGGGGGCGAACAGCGCACCGCCACATCAATGGAATCACTGCGGCTGAACATATGCCGAAGGGACTGGGTGACCACAGAATTGATCATCCGTTCGCCGAAATCGTTCGCTGCGTTTGGCTGGAACCCGGTAAAGCCGCCGAACATAGAGGTTAATACCAACCCAACATCTCTACTTGTTGTAACAAAGTATGAAGCATTTCGACACCTCCATTCTAGCGGGGGATGGCCAAAGCCCACGGATTATCCCCATAGAAGTCTCTATACCCTGCATAGTCGCAGTAGATTCCAAGCACCTGCTGGTGACCAGATCCGGCTCACCCTGACGAGAAGCAAGCTACCCCCTAAAGACCTCTCCCCATCTGGGCCACTGCTTCTCCAGACGTCTCTACCCCAGCGGTCTTCGGCCGGCTTCAGCTGAGCCTGGACCTTGCATATCCCTGTCAGAAACGCAATGGTTAAATCTTCTGGGCGCTGCGGACGCCGCAGCCAAAACAAGGGCTACACTGTGGCCGACCTACTTTACCTTCACCCCCTTTGATGCCTGATTAGGCAAGGGGTTCAGGTTCCTTGTATGATGGCCTTTTGGCGGTTTGAGCGCCTTTGCCTCAGGCAGAGGAATGATTGCCGCCTAACCAGGGTTTTCCATTGCCCGAAGGCTAACCTTTACACACCGTTCTATGACCTTCAACGCTGCCCCCTTCGCCATCACCACCCCGCTCTACTACGTCAACGACCTGCCCCACATTGGCAGCGCTTACACCACCATTGCGGCGGACGTGGTTGCCCGGTTCTATCGCCTGACGGGGCGGCCCGTGTTGATGATTACGGGTACCGATGAGCACGGCCAAAAAATTCTCCGCACCGCCGAAGAACGGGGAATTTCGCCCCAGGATCATTGCGATCAAGTGGTGGCCGGGTTTGAAAGCCTGTGGCAGAAGTTAAATATTCAATGGGATCGATTTATTCGCACCACATCCCCCCGCCATGAGGTGATTGTGCGGGAATTTTTTCGGCGGGTGTGGGAAAAAGGCGATATTTACCAGGGGCAGCAGCAGGGCTGGTACTGCGTTTCCTGCGAAGAGTTTAAAGAAGAGCGGGATTTGTTGGATGACCACCGCTGCCCCCTGCACCCCAACAAAGCCGTGGAATGGCGGGATGAGCAAAATTATTTCTTTCGGCTGTCCAATTACCAGGAAAAACTAGAGCAACTCTACGCCGAACGGCCCGATTTCATCCAGCCCGAAACCCGCCGCAATGAGGTTTTGAGCTTTGTCAAACGGGGCTTGCAAGACTTTTCTATCTCCCGGGTCAATTTAGACTGGGGCTTTCCGGTGCCCACCGATCCTCACCATACCCTCTACGTCTGGTTTGACGCCCTTTTAGGCTATGTGACCGCCCTGCAAGCCCCCAACGAAACCCCCAATTTAGAGGCCGCGATTAGCCAGTGGTGGCCCATTAATGTGCATCTGATTGGCAAGGATATTCTGCGGTTTCATGCCGTCTATTGGCCCGCCATGCTGATGTCGGCGGGGTTGCCTGTGCCTGGCCAGGTGTTTGGCCATGGTTTTTTAACCAAAGATGGCCTAAAAATGGGCAAAAGTCTGGGGAATACCCTCGATCCCGTGGAATTAGTCGATAAGTATGGGCCTGACGCCGTCCGCTACTACTTTTTGCGGGAAATTGAATTTGGCAAAGACGGGGATTTCAACGAAACCCGGTTCATCAACGTTCTCAACGCTGATTTGGCCAATGATTTAGGGAATCTGTTAAATCGCACGATTAAGATGGCAGCACGCTATTGTGGAGGGAAGGTACCCTCTGCTGATCCTATGTCTTTAACGGATGACCATCGGTTAAAGGGCATGGGCATGGGGTTAGGAGAAACCGTCGCTGAAGCCTATGGACAATTGAAGTTTAGCCAAGCCTGCACCGCCATTTTGGCCCTGGTTCAGGCCAGCAATAAGTTCCTTGACGACGAAGCCCCCTGGAGTCTTTTTAAGCAAGGGAAACAGGCGGAAACCGAAGCCGTTTTATACGCTGTCCTCGAATCGGTGCGCCTTGCCGCCTACCTGTTGTCGCCCGTAGTGCCGGGGCTGAGTAACGACATTTATCGGCAGCTTGGCTATGGGGTGGATTTTAACCAGCGCTCCATCGGCGATCAACTTTCCTTTGCTGAACAGGCTACCTGGGGAGTCCTACCTGTGGGGCAACCCCTGGGAGAGGCCAAACCTATTTTTCAGCGGATCGAGCTTACTGAAGTCGCGGATTAGCCCTTGCCGCGAATCATGGAGAAGACATCTTATTGCCCCATAAAAGCCCCTTTAAAACCCCTCTGATTTAATACAACCGGATAAAAATCCCATGCTAGATGCTCATTCTTTAATCAGCGAAGACGCTATTTTCACCCCTGAACAAGTGCTCGATAACCGGGGTCGGGTAGCCATCTTTATTGATGGGTCTAACCTGTTCTATGCCGCCCTGCAACTGGGTATTGAGATTGACTACACCAAGCTGCTCTGTAAGCTAACGGCGGGTTCTCGGCTGTTTCGGTCGTTTTTCTACACGGGGGTGGATCGCAGCAACGAAAAGCAGCAGGGCTTCTTGCTGTGGATGCGGCGCAACGGCTATCGAGTCATTGCCAAGGATTTGGTACAGTTGCCCGATGGGTCTAAAAAGGCCAATTTGGATGTAGAAATCGCCGTGGATCTGGTGGCCCTCGTCAACTATTACGATACGGCGGTGCTGGTTAGCGGCGATGGGGATTTGGCCTACGCTGCCGATGCCGCCAGCTACCGGGGAGCCCGCATTGAGGTGGTGAGTCTGCGTTCTATGACCAGCGACAGCCTGATCAACGTAGCCGACCGCTACATTGACCTAGAACTGGTGAAGGACGACATCAAGAAAAATCCCCGTGCCCCCCAGCACAACTACACCTATCGTCCGCTACCTAGCCTGGGAGGAACGGAAGATCTGGCGGCGGAGCCGGAGCCGAGGGGATAGGATGGATAGCGGCGCATTCGGAGTGGGGCTATCCCTAGCGGCAAAGTGATGGGGAAAAAACAGCAAGTCACAGTTGGGGTTGGGGTGAGGTACGGATCGAAGGGTGGAGTTGTGTGTGAACGTCTTCGCCTCGTCCTTCTTCTTTAGCTCGTCCATGCAGAGTTCGTGCGTCCACCCTCGCCTTGCTGATA
>CAZWNR010000043.1:0-14273 GCA_964635665.1 uncultured bacterium
CCTGGGCTAAGGGCAGCAGACCATTGGCCTTGGCTACCCCGTGGGCCGTTCCAAAGGCGGGGCTATCGCCTAAAAAGGGATTGCCGCCCGCTTCCTGCACCATCTGTGCCACCACGTAGACCACCTCTGGCCGGGTGGTGCATTCCTGGGTGGGCCGTGCCCCCGTCAGCAGATTGGGCTTCAGCAGTACCCGATCCCCTGGTTTCACAAACTGGGTCATGCCCCCCAGGGGTTCGAGCAGGGTTTCCATAGACTGCCGCAGGGCCACCCGGTCGTAGGACTGGGCACGAAGAAGACTTACGGGAACCGACATCGGCATGATCCTTGCTGCGTAGGGTTAATCTACTGATTACCATAGCGCGACTCATCCCATTGGCCCGCCCAAGGAAGCGGGAAATACCAGGGCTACCCTAACAAGACAGGCCATGGACATCGGCCTCGGGGTCGGAAAATAGTGAGCCGAGGCTATAACGAGGTTGTCAGAACGGATCAGGGGCTAGGCTATAGGTAGCAGGATGGGCCTACAATAGCCTATTCTTCAGTCAAGGTGAGTGGCGCAGTTTGGGGAGACGTTATGGAAGTTGCCACCGATACTTTAGGCCAGGATCGGGTGCCGCTGAAGCTTTTGCTGTTTATCGATAAGCGCCCAAGCTTGGATAAGCAGGTGCAGCACATTCGGCAATATCTAAAAACCCTAGAAAATCGGTTTCAATTTCACCTTGATGTGATTGATATCGGCGAGCACCCTTACCTCGCCGAACATTACAAGCTGATGGCAAGTCCATCCTTGGTGAAGGTATCGCCGCCACCGCAACAACTGCTGGCCGGTAGCGACATCGTTAGCCAACTGGAGCATTGGTGGCCTCGCTGGCAGCAAGATTACCAGACCCCGGAGCAGGGAGCCCCTTTCTTGGAGGACAGTCCCATCTCCTTGGCGATGGCCGAGGGTGACGACCAACTGACCTACTCCGCAGAATTGATCAAACTCTCCGATGAAATCTTCCGCCTCAATCAGATCAAAGACGAGTTAGAGGCCCAGCTACGCTTTAAAGATCGCATCATCGCCATGATGGCCCACGATCTACGTAACCCCCTCACCGCCGCCTCCATTGCTATCGAAACCCTGGAACTGGGTTATGCCCCTAACCAGCAGCGCAAGATCAGCCTCAGTCCTGAGTTAACCGGCCAACTGCTGAAGCATGCCAAAACCCAGGTGCGGGCCATCAACCGCATGATCACCGACATTCTCAAAACCGCCAGGGGAGCGGCCATCGACCACCAGATCCATCCCCAGGAATTGAACCTAATTAACCTCTGTGAAGCCGTCGTGGAGGAGGTTCGGGATCGCCTCCAGGCCAAGTCCCTCCAGCTTGTCACCGAACTTCCTAAGGATTTGCCCCCCGTCTATGCCGACGGCAACCAGATCAAACGGGTAATTACCAACCTGCTCGACAACGCCATTAAGTACACCCCAGAGGGCGGCACCGTATCCCTCATGGCCCTGCACCGCACCACCCAAAAAGTACAGGTGGGGGTAGTTGATACGGGGCCAGGGATTCCCACCGAAAACCGCGATACCATCTTCGAGGAAAGTTTCCGTCTCCAGCGCGACGCCACCCAGGAGGGCTACGGCCTAGGGCTGGCCCTGTGTCAGCGCATCATTCGCGCCCACTATGGCCAAATTTGGGTAGATTCGGTGCCGGGGGAGGGGAGCGCCTTTTACTTCACGCTGCCCGTCTACCGGGCCTAAGTCTCCTAGGCCCGATCTAGGACGGTACCGATGAGGCAGGCTCCGGTCATGCTGGCCCCCTCTAGGCGGGTTTGGCTAAGATCGGCACAGAGTAGGTTGGCCCCGGACAGAGAGGCCCCAGCCAGATTAACTTGGCGCAGGTCGGCTTCCTCCAGGTTGGCGTTGTCGAGTCTGGCACCTTGCAGGTCGGCCCCAGAGAGATCCGCCCCCTTCAGGTTGACTTCGCTGAGGTTGGCCCCCCGCAGGTCGGCCCCCCGCAAATCCACCCCCTGTAGGTTAACCCCGGTCAGGGTACAGCCATTCAGGAAGGCCCCGGCCAAACTACCACCGCCAAAGCGCGCTCCCATCAGGTTGGCCCCCCGCAGGTTGGCCCCCCGTAGGTCAGCCCCCATCAGGTCGCACTGCATCAGGTTAGCTCCCCACAGGTTGGCCCGCACATCGGCCCCCACTAGACTGGCCCCCATCAGGTTGGCCCCCTCTAGGTGGGCCTTGGCTAGGTTGGCGCGGCTGAGGTTTGCCCCGACTAGGCTGGCTCCCGGCAGGTGTACCCCGGCCAGGTCGGCCCCAGAGAGATCCTCATCAGCCAGGTCGGCCCCTGGCAAATGGCGCAACTTTCCGGCCTTGATGGCCGTCAAATCAAGGGAGTCGGTAGGCACAGGGGAAACCACTTAGAAACGATGGTCAAACAGAAAGTGAGCGAAACAGATTAGCCAACCCAGGAACGTCAGATCGCCGGAATGAGCCGATCCGGTACCCAGGCTAGGAGCGCGCTGGGGAGGCAAACACCGTTGCCGCATCCGCGACCTCAGGGTTAAGCAACCCAGCCCCTAGGGTAATTCTAGTGGGAATGGAGGGCAGGCTCATGCCCTGCTGCAACCCCATCACCATCAGGCTCAGCATCTCCACCAGTTTAGGATCCCAGCGCTGCCCGGCCTCGGGTTGGAACTTGGCCAACACCTCGGAGAGGACAACCAGGGGCGCACTGGCATCGGAATTGAGCTCGGTGGCGGCTTGGCGATGCCGCTGGAGGGCCACCTGGTGCTGAAACTCCGCCACCAGGGCCAGCAAGCGAGACTCTAGGGGAATACTGTCTCCGGCCAGCCCCGCCGGATAGCCCTGGCCGTCCCAGCGCTCGTTTTGGTGGGTGATGATGGCGGCAACGGCTCGCATTCGGGGCATCAGCCGCAAGGCCTGCACCTCGGCCACCAGAGGACAACTGGGGGCTTCGCTAACCAGGGTGGGGGCATCGGCGGCGGGGGCAATGCGGTGCAGCATTCCGGCTAGGCGCAGACGCTGAATTTGCCAGGCTGGCAGATCTAGCAGTTGCCCCATCATCTCTAGCAGGGCCACCACTTCACTGGCCGCAAGGGGGTTGATGGGGTCGCTCAAGTCCACCAGTTGGGCCATGCGTAAAAAGGCCTGAAGCTCGTTAGACACCAGGTTTTGATCCAAGTCTTCCACCAAGCTAAAGGCCAAGCTGTCCTTCAAATCATCCCGGCTCGTTTGCAAATACTGCACTACCTGGGTGACCGTGCGGCCTACGGTGGCGGTATCGGGGCAGGACTGGGTGGGAGTTTGCTGCCGCAGGCTGGCCAGTTTCTCGATGAGTTGGGTCTGGAGGGCGGGATTGTATTGGCCGATATGGGCAATGGATAACTCCACCGTTTGGCAAACCAGCGCCGCATCAAAGGTCCAAAAACCGTAGAACTTGCGCTCTAGGTCGTTACTGGGCATTCCGGCCTTGCCATAGTCGGCATCGGAAAGTTCTTGGCACAGCACCATGGCACTGTAGGTGGGCGACAGAATCATCAGGTGCCATTCCTGGGCCACCGGGTCGCTGTCGTCTAAGTCTACCAGGGCCACATTGGGCCGCTGGCTGGTGGGGTGTTCGTGGAAACCCGCCTCTGGAGAGGCCATAATCACAATTTGCTCCGCCCGATCCGCTAGGTCGGCGTAGCGTTCCGCCTCTTCGAGATACCATTTCCCCCGCTGGAAGGCCGTGATGACCAAGGGCGCAGAATCGGCAGTCAAAATGAAATCTTCTAGGGCGTGGCAAAGGGCGACCAGCGTGTTTTTGTAATACACCCCATAGTTGAGGGGAGTGGTCTCGGGCTCGGTGCGCCCATCCACTAACCGTTGCAGTATTGACCCCTCCAGCATTGCAATCCTCGGTATACCCTATAAGTCTATGCAATTTGGATGATAACGCAGCTTGCGAGGCCATACCACAATCTAGCGTTGCCGCCGATGGGTCTGGCGTTTTTGCCGATTCTTCCCGGCTTCAGAGGGGTTGAATCGTGATCCCTGGGCTAACGTGATGTTCCCTCCCCACCACCATCGGTTGCGACAACCGCTATGGAAGTCGTTGCTAAAACCGTAACTTCCGCCCCAGGAATGGCCCCACTCAGTACAGTGAGGATGAATAAAACAGAACTTAGACAGCCTTCATGCTGTGGATGTGAGGTGACCCAATGACAAAACGCACGCTACTTCGTGGAATGAAACCAGCCCTAGGGCTCATGGCCCTGGGGCTGGGCCTAGGACTAGGGCTGGGAACGCTGGGACGGAGTCAGCCAGCCCTCGCCCAGGCGGAACCCGAATGGCACAACTGCCTCACCCGTGAGGTGTTTACCCCGGAGAAACAGGCCTGGTGCCATCGCTGGGAAACCGTTCAAAATGGCACTTATCTAGTGCCTACCCCTGGGGTTCAGGATTCGATGTACACCACCGTGACCCTCACCAACGGCCAGTATGAGGCCGAGGAAGGTTGGGGTGTGGCCCTAGCCAACGAACCGGGCTGGCTGGCCTTTGGGGATATCAATGGCGATGGCAAGGACGATGCAGCGGTGATTATGGGCGCTGTTCCAGTGGATGGTGCCCCCCTAACCACCTATGTCGCCGCCGTGATGGACATTGACGGCACCCCCCAAGCCCTCAACCCCGTGCGGCTCGGGGATCGCATCATGCTGAATGGCCCCATGACCATCGAGAATCTGCGCATTCAGGTGCCCCAACTCACCCAAACGGAGGTGATTAACCGCGTCTTTGTGACCGATGGCGGCACCCTCAGCGAACTGGCCCAACTGCCCACGCCGGAACGGGTTCCGGGCGGTATCCCCGACGGTACCCTTGTCTTTAGCAATACCTCCACCTATGCGGTGCGGGTGTTTACCCAAAACAGCCAGCCCTTCATCAACCTGTTCAACCGCCAAACGGGCCGCCTAGAGGTAGACGGTGGAAGAGCCGTGGCGATTTCCTCCGTAGATGGCACCCAATACCAATACGGCGGCACGGGCAATCGTCCGTCGGTGGGGGTCTCCATTGCCCCCGATGGCGCTCAAACCTTTGAGGTAAATGGCATGGAACAAACAGATCTAGCCACGGTTATAGGCACGGTCACCTACCGCCCCCGCATCGCCTTGCCTCCCAATGCCGTGGTGGAGGTGCAACTGGTAGACGTCAGCCGCGCCGATGCTCCAGCCATCGTTTTGGCCAGCCAGAGCATCGTCACAGGTGGACGCCAGGTGCCCATTCCCTTTGAACTGGTCTACAATTCCGACCCCATCGATCCCCGCATGACCTACGCCGTGCAGGCCCGCATCAGTGTGGATGGGGAACTGCAATTCATCAACACCCGCCGCTTCCCGGTGATTAGCCAGGGTCATGCCAACCAGGTGGAGGTCGTCGTAGACCCCATCCAACGCTAGATGTTCAATCTCTGAAGGAACTGCGAGGCAATGTCCCCTTACAAAGGCCGATAGACCCGGTAGTTAATATTGGGGAAGATGTTGTCGATGGCTTCCATTTTCTCCAGCCAGCCAGAGTCAATCTTGCCGCGCAGGATGTCGTCCCACAGCTTTTGGAAGCGCATCAGGTGGGTGCGGGTGCGGCGCACGGCGTAGGGCACCATGGTTCCGGTGCGCATGATGAAGGCCCAGTCGGAGGATTGGGCTAACAGCAGTTCCCGCGCAGCCTGGTTGAGGGCGCGCCATTCTAGCTCGTCTTCGGGTTCGCGCTTGGCCAGGTCAATCATGCGCTCGGCGGCCTTGTGCAGGTGGGGGTAGATCCAGGCGTTGGTTTCGTTCAGCCAATATTCGTGGAAGCCCTTAAAGCCCCAGCTCGACTGGGAGGGGCGGCAGACCTGCTGGGTGGGGTTGGCCTTCAGGTAGTCGGCCAGGTGGGTCATTTCGTAGGTGTTTTGGTCAAACCAGCTCTTGCGGAACAGGTAATCGAGGAACCACGGGCCTTCGTACCACCAGTGGCCAAATAGCTCGGCATCGTAGGGCGACACAATAATCGGCGGGCGCTGCATTAGGCCGTGGAGGTGGCTGATCTGCTGTTCCCGGTTGTACATGAAGTTGGCGGCGTGCTCGGCGGCCTTTTCCTTCGCCCAGTAGGGGTCGTACAAGGCTTTGTCGGACAGGCCCAGCCCCTTGCCGGTAATTTTGTGATACTTGATGCCCACATTCTTCCGCTGGCCGTTGGGCATGATGTAGGGCTTGATGTATTCGTACTCGGCATCCCAGCCTAGGTCGCGGTAGAACTCGCGGTACTCTGGTGCGCCGGGATAGCCCACCTGGGACGACCACACCTGCTGGGAAGATTCGTGATCCCGGCCAAAGGCGGCGACCCCAGTTTCGGTGAAGATCGGCGCGTAGCTGCCAAAACGAGGACGGGGGCGGGCGTAGAGAATGCCGTGGCCATCGGTGAGGAAGTAGCGCAGACCCGCATCGGCTACCATGCGCTCTAGCCCTTCGTAGTAGGCGCATTCCGGTAGCCAAATGCCGTTGGGGGTGCGGCCAAAGGTTTCTTCGTAGTGCTCGACCGCCACCTGAATCTGGGCCCACACCGCTTCGGGGTACATCTTCATCAGGGGCAGGTAACCGTGGGTGGCCCCGCAGGTGATGATCTCCAGGTTGTTAGAATCTTGGTATTGCTTGAAAGCCGTCACCAAATCACCGCTGTAGTTCTCCCAGGTGTTGCGGACGTGGTTGAACTCCTGGGCATAGGTTTCCGCCAGGTAGCGCAGGTGGCCATTGTGAACATGGCGCTCCACCTCTAACTCGGCCAGCTCTTCGAGCTGGGCTAGGTGGGCATCAAACCGCTCTTGCAGGAGGGGATCCCGCAGCATCGACACCAACGGCGGTGTCATACTCATAGTGAGCTTAAAATCCACCCCGTCCCGCTTCAGCCCGTCGAACATGGTGAGTAGCGGCACATAGGTCTCGATGATCGCCTCGTAGAGCCACTCCTCCTCCAGGACGTAATCACTTTCGGGATGTCGGACGTAGGGAAGGTGGGCATGGAGAACCAGGGCAAGATATCCGATAGCCATAGGGGAGTGCCGTTGCGGAGTGAACTGTGAATGCCGATTAATGGAGCCGGGATGAACCGTTGACAAGATTCTAAAGCAAAAGTTAAGCGGTTACGGTCGGCTAGGGGGTATCCCACCCGAACCATCTTATTGCAAAGTTTTATAACGTTTTAATGGCCCAGTTTTCCCACAGAAGCGAACGTCCAGAAAGTTCAGGGAGAACCCTCTGCGGACAAGTTAATGCGCTTTCGATTGGAGTAGAGCTTTGGGTAAAGGCTTGGGTAGAGCTTTGGATAGAAGGATTTTTATGCCTTCCATTATGCCTCGCCCCTGACGTCAAATCCCATCAAAATCCTGCGTCCACCCCTGGCCCACAATTGCTGTTTCCCCCTGACCAAATCAGGGCTTGTTCTAGGGCGCGTCATCCCTAACACTGGGTCATGGCAAGGATGGCGTCTCACCGTTAACCGTGTCCGGGCGAATCGGAGTCATCGCAATCTCGGAGTCATCGCAATCATCGCAATCAGTAGAGTCAAAACCTATGGGACGCCTTCGGTTGATCTGGATGGGGCTACTGCTTACAGGGCTGGGGGGATTGGGGGGGTGCCAAACGGAGCCCTTCTCTCCCCTGCAAGGCTCGGTCTGGGCTGATGAAACCCTCACCGCCCTAGCCTATCCAGCCTTCTTAGTGAATACAAGCACCGCCGAACGCTACCGTCAGATGGGGTTAGCCTACCGGGCGGGGGGCGATCTGGAGCGGTCGGTCGCTACCCTCAAAATCGCCGCCGCCCTCGATCCCCACAACCCCAATAGCCACATTATTCTGGGCTGGACGCAGCACCTCGCCGGAGATCGCCCCAACGCCATCGGCACCCTCAACACCGCCCTGCGGCAGGATCCAAACCAGGTGGAAGCCCTCAATGCCCTGGGGATCGTCTATTTAGTAGAGGGGCAGCTTGACCAGGCCACCGCCACCCATCACCGTGCCCTAGATCTTAAGCCCGACAACGAAATCGCCCACTACAACCTCAGCTTGGCCTACGAGCGTCTTAGCGACTGGGACGCCGCTATCCACCATGCCCAGGAAGCCACACAACTAGAACCGCAAAACCCGCATCCCTGGGTAGCTCTGGCCCTGGCCCAGGCGTCCAGTGGCGACCTCACCGCCGCCCAAGCCACCTACCGACAGGCGATTCAGATGGATCGCCGCTATCTCAATCGCGCCTACCTAGATCACCTCGCCCAGGCGGGCTTTAGCGAGGCTCAAATTAGCGCGGTTGGCCAGATCCACGCCACCACCGCCCCCTAAAGCTGCGGCTATCCCTACGGAGCCATCTAAGTGGCAGGCTTCCTGCCCCTTGGATGGATAGAGGTTCTGACAAGGTTGGTCGCTTAACCAGGGTTTGATCCCCCTAGGCCACCCTAAACGAGGAGGAAATTGGCTTCAAAGTCTGGCGCTGCTGATTCAGGGTATGAACCAAATTCTGCAAGTCCTGAGGACTCGTTCAAAGTTTTGGGAAATCATACTGCTGTTCAGCAACGCCTAAAGTCTCCCCTTTGTCTCCCCTTTTTAGGGATGCTTGTGGCTTCTCAGCGGGGAGGGAGACTTAGGATCATCTCCCAGGATCTTATCGATAACGCTGAGAGGTGTATAGGCCGTAGCTCCCAAAAGAGAACCCTGGGAAAAACACCTGAAAAAGGAAAATGGCTGACAATGACGACAGGAAAGCCAGTCTCGAAGAACGACCCATCACCCATGCCTAGCCAAGGGGAGAGAGGCGCAGGGAAGAGGTCATTTCGTCTACGCTGAACACTTTGAAGCCACATTTTTTAATAATCTAACGAAAGCGTTATATTAAATTAAGCAAGCGCATTGAGCGAAATGATTCATGGTTGTCGTGTCAGACCGCACCTCATTACACCAGCGTGGGTTGACAGGCGATGCTCAAATTCTAAGGCAAGTTTTTGAGTCTGTTAACGCTGCCAGCTGCCCGTACAGCTACAACTTTCACATGCATACCGTGTGTTCCGATGGCAAGCTGACCCCGGCGGCGTTGATGGAGCAAGTAATCAGCATTGGCCTGCAAGCCTTTGCCATTACCGACCACCACAGTTTGCGTGGCTACCACCAGGCTCAGGTTTGGCTAGAGGACTGGCGCTGGCGCAATCCGACTCCCCTCGGTCAGCGTCGCCCTGTGGGCTCCCTGGTAGAATCAGCCCCCCGGCTATTTACCGGGGTAGAAATCAACGCGCTACTGGCAGATACGGAGGTTCATCTGCTGGGCTATGGGTTTTCCCCCAACCATGCCGCCATGGATCCCTACCTTCAGGGTTCTGCGCCTAGGGGTAATCTGAAGGTCGCAGCAAGGGTGATCGAAGCCATTCAGGCGGCGGGGGGGCTGGCGGTATTGGCCCACCCAGCTCGTTATCGGGTATCCGCTGAAACATTAATTGATCAAGCCGTAGCCCTAGGTATTGATGGCGTTGAAGCCTACTACGCCTACAACAACCCCGACCAGTGGGAACCCTGTCCTCGCCACACGCCCCCCATTGAAGCCCTAGCCCGTCGCCACCGACTGTTTACCACCTGCGGCACCGACACCCACGGGGCTAACCTGCTGCGTCGGCTTTAGACTCAGGCGACCAGCGACCTCCTAGGTGGCGGTATGACAGAACTACGTGGGCTGGTGACCCGAGATTCTGCCCCAAGTGCGGCAACCACGCCCCTACAGCCTTGGATCCTGTGGGGGTCAGATATCTTGGCCCCTTGACGGGTCTGCGGTCTAGCAAGTTTTGTGAGTCAACCAGGATTCAGGTTTGACACGATTAGGTATTGCCATGCTGGTCAACGGTGCTGGGGCAGGCGCGAATATCCCTTGATTTGGAGGGTTGGCGCTGGGCCAAAGCCAGCCCTTTTCTTTAGCTTTTCTTCAGATTTCTACAATTAGAATGCTAGGCAAGGTAGCTTGCAACATCCCTAGGAAAAACCCTATTCAATGGTTTGCAAAGTTATTTTCTGAAGCATGGACTTTTATATGCAATAGCAATTGCCAAAAGCAGAGAGGGCATGATAAGCCCGAAGCCTAAAATTGTGACGGCAACCCGGCAATTGGCAATCTGTCCCTGACCCTTCATCGACAGTGAGCAATGGGCGGCGCGCTTTCCCCTGAAACAACCATGAACTACGAGTCCTATCTTTTATTTACCCTTGATGGCCTGCACTATGGTCTAGCCGCCGAGGTAGTACAGGAAATTTTCTTTCTTCCCGCCCTCACCTCGGTACCTGAATCGGGGCCAGAGGTAGCGGGGGTGCTTAATCTGCGGGGACAATTGTTGCCCGTCCTGAATTTGAAGACCTGCCTAGGTAAACCTCGACGGCCTAATACCCTCAATCAGGCGGTGATTTTAGTTAAATATAATGATCATCGATTGGGGTTGGTGGTAGACGATATCCAAAATGTAGAAGACATTGAAACCAGCCATATTTCTAGCCATCTAGACACCCCCTATATTGGCAAGGCCGAGCGGTCGATGACGACAGGATTAGCCAAGTTTGACAACCACATTATTGTCTTGCTAAATCCAGAAACGCTGGTGCAGGGCTACATAACCATCGAAGCAGCCCAACCAACGGAGAACGTCCCAACAGAAAACATCTTTATGGCGCAGTTTGGCCCAGAGGCCCAGAGGGTGTTGCAGGATCGGGCAGAGGGTTTGGCCCAAATTTCTGAAACCGACAATTTGGCTGGGCTGTCAGCCCTAGCGGTGGTGAGCCTGGAGGGTGAGCGCTTTGCCCTGGGACTGGAGTCGGTGCATGAGTTTACCGAGGTGCCCCAAATTACCCCCATTCCCTGCTGCCCATCTCATATTGTTGGCAATATGAACCTGCGCGGCGAAATTTTAACCCTAGTGGATATCCGCCGTTTCCTCAATCTAAAAGCCAGTGCAGAACGCAAACCCGATAAGGCAGTGGTGATGCGTTTGGGATCTCTCGTGGCTGGGGTAGTGGTGGATGACGTGTACGACGTGGTCTATGTGCAGCCCTCGGAAATTGCCTCCATTCCTGCGGCCATTCATTCTAGTGATAACGAATACCTAAAAGGCATTGCCCGCTACCAAGACTCGATGATGAGTTTATTAGACTTGCCCCGCTTGCTAACCCAGGGCGAGCTGGTTGTAAATCAATCGGGTTAGTGAAAGGAATGATGACATGACTAAAAGCAAGGGAAATAACGCCTTGAATACCCCCCCAACTCAGTTCAAAGACTTTTTTCACTAACTTATTTCGCATTTACCTGTTCTAAGGAGAATCGCCATGGAAGGCCGCAAGATTTGGAAGCTCCGTCATTGGATCATTTTTGGGTATTCGGTTCCCGTTGCGGCGCTCATTATCTCTGCTGGGGTGACCGTGATTAATGTGCGTCAGCTCACTCAAATATCTGACGAGCTGCAAAGAACCTGGTTGGTCAAGGATAAGATTGGCTCCATCGAAGCCCATGCCCACAATATGTCACGGGTAACACGGGGCTATTTGCTAGATCAAAACCCGGAATCAGCTACTAACTTTAACGAATCTAGAGAGGAACTTTTAGCTGAGCTTGAGGCCATAGAATCGCTGATCATGGATGAGCGACAATTGCAGAATGTCGCGGAACTCTCAAGCTTGATGACCGAGCTAATCAACTTAAACCAATCCCTGATCAACCAAGCCAATACGGAAGGGGTGGCAGCGGCGATTCAAGCTTGGCGCACCAATGATGGCCGTGCCCTATCCAATGACGTGGCCGAACTCCTCATTGCCATGGAAGAACTGGAACAAGACATTGTCGCTGAAGATGAGCAGCTTCAGGTAGGGGCGCTGCAACGGCTGCAATTTACCCTAATTACGGCGGCCCTGCTGTCGGTGGTTTTGTCGGGCATCATTGGCACCTGGATTGTGATGAAAGCCTCGCGGATGATGAACCAAGCCGCAGGGGATATCGCCAGTTCGGCGAGTGAAATTGCCGCCAGTGTAGAGCAGCAGGAACGCACCAGCAGTCAGCAGGCCGCCAGCGTGAGCGAAACCACGACGACCATGGACGAACTAGGGGCTTCCTCCCGGCAGTCGGCTGAACAGGCTGAAGCAGCGGCATCGGGGGCACAGCAGGCCCTTAACCTGGCGGAGGGCGGCACCCGCGCCGTGGAACGCAGCCTGGATGGCATGAACACCCTGCGGGAAAAAGTAGACGCCATTGCCGACCAAATTTTGCGGTTGAGTGAGCAAACCAGCCAAATTGGCGGCATTTCTGGCTTGGTGAGTGACCTGGCAAACCAAACCAACATGCTGGCCCTGAATGCTGCCGTAGAAGCCGTGCGAGCGGGGGAACATGGCAAGGGCTTTGCGGTAGTTTCCGGCGAAATTCGTAAACTGGCCGACCAAAGTAAGAAATCCGCCGAGAAAATCAATGCCCTGGTGGCCGATATCCAAACCGCCATTAACTCGACGGTGATGGTCACGGATGAGGGAACGAAGACCGTAGAAGAAGGGGTGAAAATTGCCGAGGAAACCTCCGAAGCCTTTGCCGGGGTAGCCGATGCCGTGAACAATGTGGTGCTGAATAGCCAGCAAATTTCCCTTAACGTAAAACAGCAGGCGGTGGCCATTCAACAGGTGGTAAGCGCCATGAACAGCTTGAATACAGGTGCCCAAGAAACCGCCAATGGCATCAGCCAAATCAAAATTGGCACCCACCAACTCAACGAAAGCGCCCTGATCCTGAAGACCGCGATTTAACGATCTGACCCTGGCCTTAGCCCTCACCCCCAGCCCCTCTCCCATGGGGCCAGAGGGGGGCCAGAAAAACCGTAGTGGGCACTGCCCACCACCTGACAGATCAGGGGACAGACCAAAGGGACAGGGAACACCAAACTAGGCCCAGTTTAGGAACTGATGCAGACGTTGGAGGGGAGCACCCTACCGAAATGATTGAAGATATTGAACTCCGAGAGATTTTTAAGACCTCCAGCGAAGAGCGCTTCCAGGTGTTGGATGAAGGCTTGCTGCATTTAGAAAAGCACCCCGAAGACCTAGAGACCATCACCGCCCTGATGCGGGAGGCCCATTCCCTAAAAGGGGACAGCAACATGCTGGGGGTGGAAGACCTGGGCAAGGTGGCCCACCAAATTGAGCATATCTTTGGGGCAATTAAGCGGGGAGAACGCAAACTCACCCCCACCCTGTTTGACCGCCTAGGCCGTGCCATGGAGGCCATGGGCCAGCTGGCCCAGGAAGCGGTGACTGGGAAACCCGCCCAGGTGAAAGTGTTCTACGTGCTGGCAGATTTGATGGCGGCGGAAATGGCCGAAGAAGCGTTACCCTCATCCCAGGATGAAGCCACTGTAACCCCTGCCCCCCCGATGGCCCAGGCCGAGGCTGACGATGCCGATCTAGCCGAATTTCTATTCCCGTCGCCCTCGGTAGATGCACCCCAGGAACTGGAATCACCCCTGGATCTTTTCCCTGATATCGAATCTCCCGTAGAGGCGCACTACAGTACGCCCCTACCCCCTGCACCGCAACCGTCCCTACCCCAACCGTCTGCGCCCAATGGGCCTGATGAGGAGATTCCCCCTGGCGCGATTTTTGATAGTTCTCTGGATGTGCCGTCGGACGATATACCGTTCGACGCAGAGGACAACACCGCCGACTTGAGTTCGGTAAACCCAGATTTAGACAAAGCACCGGATTTAGACAACGCAACGATAGACGACGAGGATCTGTTTGGACTGGGGCCAAGCACCGATACGGCCCCCAGCCCTGCCACCCCCAGTCCCACGGCGACCAACGGCACCAGTGCGCCGCCAGAACCTCGGACGCCCAGAGCACGCAGCCCCCTCTACATCGAAGACGACGAGATGCGAGGGTTGTTCAAAACCTCCAGCGAAGAGCGCCTACAAGCCCTAGATGAAGGCATTTTGCACCTGGAGAAAAATCCCCAGGACCTCGCGGTGGTGGAGAACATCATGCGGGAGGCCCACTCCCTCAAGGGCGACAGCAACATGCTAGGGGTCACGGATCTGGGCAAGGTGGCCCACCAGATGGAAAACATTCTCGGATCCGTGAAGCGAGGGGAAACTCCCCTGACACCGGATGTCTGTGACCGTTTGGCCCATGGCATGGTGGCCATGAAGCAGCTTGTCCATGAGGCCAGCACAGGCGAACCGACCGAG
>CAZWNR010000044.1:0-14047 GCA_964635665.1 uncultured bacterium
GCTACAACACGACGATGAATGTGCTGAAGACTGGGGTGCGATCGCTGATCTATCCCTCTCCTTCGGAAGACCAATCTGGAGAGCAAAGTTTGCGTGCCTGCAAGCTAGAAAAGCTCGGCATTCTCACTGTACTGACTGAAGCTGACTTGGCTTCAGAATATCTCAGTCAGCACATTCTGACGGCCTTAGAAAAACCCCGCAAGACGCACAGCTTTGATCTAAACGGTGCCCAAGAAGCGGCGATAAAGTTGCAACAGTTTCTAAGTGAGATGTCCGATTCTGATGCTGTCATAGGGCATGTTGAGGCATCAGTTCAGCGCACCAGCGTGAAGGCTCGACCTGTCAAAGTTTCTTTAAAGAATGAGTTTGAAGTCGGTGCATTAGCGAAGCAATGCACCCTACGGGTTGGCCTTTTAGGGCACAAGTAAGTGGTGGGCAATGCCCATCCTGCGGTGAGATTTTGTGACGGTTAAGTAGGAGGTAAAATGATGACGGTTGACTCTAATATAAAATCCAAAACTATGTCGAAGGTCACCATTGTGGTTGGGCCACGGGAGCGATTTAGCCATACTCAAGAATCCTTGGAAAGCGTCTATCGCAACACTCACTATCCCTTTGATCTGGTGTATGTGGATGTCTGTACGCCGCCAGTGATTCAAAAGTACCTGAATCAGCAGGCTAAGGAAAAAGGGTTTACGCTAATTCGCACCGATTACTACATTTCGCCCAACCAAGCGCGTAATGTGGGTCTACGCCAGGTACTGAAAGAGGCTAAGTCGCAGTATGTGGTCTTTCTAGAAAATGACGTGGTGGTGGAGCCGGGCTGGCTAACGCAGCTGGTGAAGACCGCTGAAGAAACCGGAGCTGAGGTGGTTGGCCCGCTGACCTGCATTGGCAAGCCGGAGCTGGGGGTGATCCACAACGCGGGTGGGGCCACCTACATTCTCAACGATGTGAAGCCCGATGGCCGAGTGAAGCGGCGGCTGCGGCAGGAGGCCTATTTGACTGGTAAGGCGATCGCCCAGGTACAAGACCAAATGCACCGCATCCAGTGCGACTATGTGGAGTTCCACTGCCTGATGGCGCGCACCGACCTGTTTGGCAAAATTGGCCTGCTCGATGAGGGCATGTTGGCCACGCGGGAGCACATCGATTTTTGTCTGTCGGTAAACGAGGTGGGGGGTAAAGTTTATTGCGATCGCGAGGCTGTTGTTACCACCGACACCGTGGGCATTGCCGAAAACAAAAAGGGACTAGAAGAGCTGTTTGGCACCAATCCCCTGCCCGATTTCAAATGGTACGACCTGCCCTACTTTATGGTGCGCTGGTGCAATGCCTGGGACAGAGCCAGTCTCGATCACCTGCGGCTAAAATGGAATTTGGCGGAGGATTCTTACTTCAAAAAGCGCTACCGAATTATTGGCAATCGACGGCGGGAGTTGTTAGTTAAACCCCTGGTGCAGCGACTCACCTTGGGGCGCGGTAATGCTTGGTTAGAGCAGCTTCTCAATGGCTTTGAACAGCGACTGAACGATTTCTTTTATCAGCGCCACCTGAAACATCGGGCCAGGGTGCTGGCAGGGAAGCGCAGGTTGGGTTCGGTACCCGATAGCCCTCCGGTAGAGGCCAGCATTGACGACAAAATTGTGGCCTGAGGCAAGAAGATCCCAGGGTTCTGCTAGTGGACAGACAAAAATCTCTGGCATTGAGCAAAGAACCCTGGGATCTCGCCCGGTAGATCAGTCATAGCAGCAGATCCCAGGGTTCTGCTAGCGGACAGGCCAAAATTTCTGGCATTGAGTATTGAGTAAAGAACCCTGGAATCTTTTTCCCATCGTTGAGGATGAACCGATGACGCTACGAATTTGCATGACCACGCTGGAATTTCCCCCCGATGTAGGTGGAGTGGGAGAGTCGGTATACCGCATTTCTCAGATGTTGGTTGGGCTGGGTTTTGAGGTGCATGTGGCGGTGTTTCGTGCCGTGTTTCGCGACGAAAAAGCCGATGCTGAGGCGGGAATTTTTCGGCGATCGCACTGTCAAACCACCACGGTGAACGGGGTGACGGTGCACCGGCTGAAGGCGGCGGTGCGATCACCCCTGGCCAAGGAGCAAGACTACCTCTGCGACCTCTACGATCAGCTTGCCGCCCTCCATAGCCAGTACTGCTTTGACCTGCTCCACGCCTTTTTCATCAACGAGATGGGCTTTTTGACAACGCTGCTGGCCCAGGAGAAAAACCTGTCGGTGATCAACAGCATTCGCGGGGCCGACCTGCAAAAGCACCTGTTTAGCCCCCAGCAGCTCAGCCAGATCAGCTGGACCCTGGCCAACTCCGACTGGGTTACCTTTGTTAGCCAAGACCTAATGCACCGGGCCAGGGTGCTGGTGCCTGCAATCGGCACAAAATCCTCCGCCTTTTGGAATTCCATTGCCCCCATCGACTTTGAAGCGTTGCCTCAGCCCGCCCGGGTGGAGCAGCTGCGGGGTCCGGTGATTGGCTCGTCAGGCAACTTCCGTGACAAAAAAGGGCTGGAATACCTGCTGGATGCCTGCAAAATTCTCAAGGCCCAGGCCGACATTACCCTGCTGCTGGTGGGCGATGTGGTGGATAAGGAGCGGGTCTACTGGGAGCAGGAACTGGCCGCCAGCGGCCTGGGCGACCGCCTGGTGATTACCGGCAAAGTCAGCCGCGCCGAGGCCTTGGCCTACCTGCCCCACATGGATATTTTTGCCATCCCCTCCATCCACGACGGCTGCCCCAACACCCTACTGGAGGCAATGCTGGCGGCCCGCGCCATTGTGGGCACCCCGGTGGATGCGATCGGCGAAATTCTCACCCACGAAACCGATGCCCTAGTAGTGCCCCCCGCCTCCAGTGAGGCCCTGGCGACGGCCCTCCGCCGTTTGGTGGATGCGCCCGATTTTCGACAACGGCTGGGGCTGGCGGCACGGCAGAAGGTGCTGCGGGATCTGGCCCCCAGCGTGGAGCAGCAGAACTGGCAGAAGGTGTATCAGATGGTGCTGTCCAGGTCGCAAATGGTGACGGTGGCGAGTTAGGCAAGGTCTCTGCATGGTGTATAGCCCTTCGGCCATAGCTGGCGCTAGGGCGGAGCCTCGCCTTAGCGTTATGCACCCTACTTCCCACCCCATGCTCCCTACACACAACCGTTCGAGGACTTCCCCCCTATGAGTTCAGCGCTGATCAAACGCAAACGACCCAAGACGGCCAAGGCCGCCATTGCTGGCTGGCGGCGTATTTTGACCCGGTTTTGGCCGGAGGTGCGTAAGGAGAAATTTTTGCTCACCTTGGCTTGGGTGGGGCTGCTGGGCGAAATTTTGGCCCAGTTGCTGGAGCCCTGGCCTTTGAAGCTGATCTTTGACCACATCATCGTGCCCGAGGCTGCCGTCCGGCCCCTGCCGATTCCGATTCTTAACAACATTCCTGAACTGGCGCTGCTGACGGTGTTGACGATCTGCATTGTGCTGGCGACGGCGCTGAAGGCAGGAGCATCCTACATGAGTCTGGTGAGTCTGTCCATCGCCTCCAGCCGCATCATTGCCCAGATTCGCGCCCAACTCTACGGCCACTTGCAGCGACTGTCGCTGTCGTTCCACAGCAAAGCTCGCAACGGCGACCTGATCACCCGCATCATCAACGACATTGATCGCCTGCGGGAGGTGACCATCACCGCCGCCGTGCCGCTGATTGTCAATACCCTGACCCTGGTCAGCATGGTGGGGGTGATGTTTTGGATGAATGCCGAGCTGGCGTTCATTGGGCTGCTGGTGTTCCCGCTGTTTATCTTGACGGCCACGAAGCTGACCAAGCAAATTCACCAGGTAGCGAAGGAGCAGCGCAAGCGGGAAGGGGCAATGGCGGCCACCGCCTCTGAAGCCATTAACGCCATTAAGGTGGTGCAGGCGCTTTCCCTAGAAGGCATGTTGGAGGGCATGTTTGCCAACGACAACACCAAGAGCCTGGAGGATGTGGCCCGCACCCAGCAGCTCTCCGCCGGATTGCAGCGCACGGTGGAACTGCTGGTGGCGGTGGCCACTGCGGTGGTGCTGTGGCGGGGGGTGCAGCTAGTCACCACTGGGGGCGCAACGCCGGGGGATCTGCTGGTGTTTATGACCTATCTGAAGACCTCCTTTAGGCCCACCAAGCAATTGGCCAAGCATATGGCTCAGATTGCCAAGGCGACGGCCTCTGGGGAGCGCATTATCGACATTCTCGACACGGTGCCCGAGATTCGGGATGTGCGGGGGGCGATCGCAGCACCGACCTTCCAGGGCCAGGTCAGCTTTCGTAATGTGGTGTTTGGCTACGAACCGGGCAAGCGCATTCTCCACGGCCTGTCCTTTGAGGCCCAGCCGGGGCAGCGGATCGCGCTGGTGGGGCCATCGGGGGGAGGCAAATCGACCCTGGTGAGCCTGCTGCTGCGGCTCTATGACCCCATTGAGGGCAATATTCTGATCGACGGCCACGACCTGCGGGAGTACCAGGTCGAGTCGCTGCGCCGCCAAGTAAGCATTGTGCTGCAAGACAGTGTGCTGTTTGCCGTCAGTGTGCGCGACAACATTGCCTACGGTGCCCTGGGGGCCACCGATGCGGAGATCGAAGCGGCGGCCAAGCTCGCCAACGCCCACGATTTCATCATGGCGCTGCCCGACGGCTACAACACCCTGATGGGCGAGCGGGGGGCGACCCTGTCGGGGGGGCAGCGGCAAAGAATTGCGATTGCCCGCGCCGCCGTGCGCCGCGCCAGCATTGCCATTCTCGATGAACCCACCGTGGGCCTCGACAACGAAAATGAGCAGGCCGTGAGCGAAGCGCTGGAACGCCTCACCCAGGGCTGCACCACGTTTTTGATCACCCACAACCTGCAAACCGCTGCGTCCGCCGACCAAATTCTCTACCTAGAGCAGGGCCGCATTTTGGAGCAGGGCACCCACGCCGACCTGATGCGTCTGGGCCAGCGATACGCGGCGCTATATCAAATCCAAAGCGTGATTGAGGGTTCAAGTCGCCAGGGGTTGCCCTACATGGAATGCCGTTAGACGGTTTTCCAAATGAATAAGATGCGTCATTTAGTAGGTTCGATCCCTCCAATTTCTTGCAGTTAGAGATTCACCCATCACCCCCCTTACTAAGAGGGACAGGGGGGATCCTTGGCAGGTTCGAGTCCCCCCATTTCTTGCAGTTAGAGATTCACCCATCACCCCCCTTAGTAAGGGGGGCTGGGGGGATCCTCGGCAGGCATCTCATCCGACCGGGAATTCGTTACTAACTTTCCATGAGTTGACTAAGTTCATTCCAGAAGGATGCTCCTATGACAGATCTTCAACACACCCAAAATCATCACCTATCGCCAAAGGCTGCTAAGCCAGAAGTCACCATTGTCGTTGTGCCCCGCGAGCGCTTTCAGTTCGCTCAAGAATCCCTGGAAAGTCTGTACTCAGCGACAGATTTCCCCTTCCAGTTAATCTATGTAGACAACAATTCTCCCCATAAACTGCGGCAGTATTTGACCGCCCAAGCGCAGCAGAAAGGGTTTCGGATTGTGCGAAGTGATCGCTACCTTTCTCCCAATGCCGCCCGCAATTTTGGCTTGCAGTACGTCACCAGTCGCTATGTGGTGTTTGTTGATAACGACGTGATCTTTGCCCTCGGCTGGCTCAGCGCTCTGGTGAACTGCGCCCAGGAAACTGATGCCACGGTGGTAGGCTCTCTGGTCTGCCAATACAGGCCCCTGCACCAAACCATCCACTGCGCCGGGGGGGAATGTATGAAGGCGGATGATCTGGCGCGATTTGTGCGAAGCGCATCCCCTAACAGTGAACCTGACGGTTGGCAACTCTACGAGAAAACCTACTTCCAAAATCGTCAGATGGAGGAGGTGCGGGAATTTCTCTACTGCCAGCCCACGGGGTTTGTGGAGTTCCACGCCATGCTGGTGCAGATGGATTTCTTTCGTCAGCACGGGCCGCTGGACGAGGGTTTTTGCTGCACCAAAGAATACCTAGACTTTGCCCTGGCGGTGACTCGCTCAGGGGGGGCTATCTACCTGGAACCCGCCTCAGTAGTGACGTTTCTCACCCATCCTCCCGCCCCCCGCCTGCGCTGGTTTGACTTGCCCCATTTCTCCCTGCGGTGGAGCGATGCCTGGGAAAAACACAGCCTGAAACACCTTCAAAAAAAGTGGAATTTGGCCGATAGTCGCTACTTCCAAAAGCGTTACAAAAAGCTGGGCTGGCGGCGCTGGGAGGAGCTAATTAAACCCCGCATGGACAGGCTTACTTGGCTGGGGCAGCAGCGGGCAAAGCGGTGGGAGAAACGGCTGATCGCCTGGGAGAAACAGCTGAATCGGTGGTGGTGCGATCGTTATCTCCGACGGGCAGCCAAACAGCTGGGTTGTGAGGTTGAGGCGATCGCCCTGGGCCAAAATTATCCACCGATAGCCCTGGCATCTCCTGCCGATTTGCCGGAGGTATCAGCTTCAGAAGCGTTGGCTGTGCATCGCTGAGTTGGGCGGTGGGCAGTGCCCACCCAGCCCTGTCAAGGTGGCCCAAAGATTCCCCAAACGCCTATAGACTCAGGGACTTCGGCCACAACCACCAGGGAGTGAACTCCCTGGCTGATCGCACAAGTCTGCTTTAGCAGACTGGGGAACTCGGCTCCCAATCCTCTTCAGAGGATTTCGGCTTTGAGCCTGGGACTTCTAGTCTTCTAGTCCTTGGCTCAGCGGCCAATCCGAGGGATCGCCCCCTAAACCTACCTCACCTTGACAGGGCTGGCAGTGCCCACCCTACGCATCGATTGAGAAGTTTATTGAATAGGAAAAACCATGCTTTATCGCGATTTTGGTAAGACTGGTCTGAAGGTATCAGCCATTGGCCTAGGCACCTGGAACATTGGCAATCAATGGGGTGAAATTGACGAAGATACTGCCCTGGCTACGGTTCATGCTGCCCTCGATAATGGCGTCAATATTATTGACACCGCCGAGTCCTACGGCATTCCCTGTGGGCTTTCGGAGGAGCGGCTGGGGCGGGCGCTGAAGGGCAAGCGTGACGGCGTCCACCTCATCACCAAAATTGGTCGCTGGGGACGGCGATCGGGTCAGACTGTACCCATGACCACCGTGGACATGGTGCGCCTCTGCGTCCACGCCTCCCTCTACCGCCTGCGCACTGACTATATTGATGTGCTGCTGTGCCATGAGGGCAAAATCGAAGACCCCAGCATCTATCTGGAGGCCTTTGAATTGCTCAAACAGCAGGGCACCATCGGGGCCTACGGCATCTCCACTGATAAGCCAGAGGTACTGGAGCGCTTCAACGCCCAGGGCACCTGTAGCGTGGTGGAGCTCGACTACTCCCTACTCAACCGAAAACCTGAAAAAACCATGCTGCCCTACTGCCAACAGCACGGCATTGCGGTGGTAGCCCGAGGGCCGCTGGGCAAGGGGCTGCTGACGGGCAAGTATTCTGCCGACACGGTGTTTACCGATACGGTGCGATCGGAATGGTACGAGACCGAGGCTGATCGCGAAAAACTCGCCAGCAAACTGGCCAAGGTCGAGCGGCTAAAGACCCTGGTGCCCCCCGGTGAGGCCATGGTGCGCACGGCGATTCAGTTTGTCACCTCCCATGAGTGCCAGCCGATCAGCATTCCCGGTGCCAAATCTCCCGTGCAGGCGGCGATGAATGCCCAGGCGGGCGACGCTACCCTCACTGCCAGTGATCGCGCCGCCTTGGTCAAGCTGCTCAAGGGCGAAACCGTCGAGGCCAAACTGCCTGCTGCGGTTTAGGCACCGGGATAGAGACCCGGTTGCTGGCTCTAGCCCGACATCTCTGGATTTGCACTAGTAAGGAACCCGGTCGCTTGCTATGGCCCCATAGCTTGAAACCATTTGCCTCCGCCCTCTCCTCACTCTTTGCCATGATTGCCAACCTTTCTCTTCCTCAAACCACTACGCCCCTACCGGGCTACGCCCTACCCCCGGTACCCCCAAACGGTGTGCGCGTGATCTTGCTGCGCCACGGACGCAGTAACCTCAATGACGCAGGCCGCTACCAGGGCAGTTCGGATGACTCGCAGCTCACCGCAAAGGGGCGGCTGGCTTCGCGACAGGTGGGACAATACCTGCGCCACTGCGCCATCGATCACCTCTACGCTAGTCCCTTGCAGCGGGCACAGCAGACCGTTCAGGAGCTGCTGCCCCAGCTAGCCACGCCCATCCCCATTACCACCGCCGGGGTGCTGCGGGAAATTGACCTGCCCGCCTGGGAGGGGTTGCGCTACGACGAGGTGAAAACCCGCTTTCCTGAGGCCTACCGCTGCTGGCAGACCGCGCCGGATCAGTTTGCGATGGGGCGCTTTAGTGGGGGAGATGGGGACGACAAGCCCTTGGAGTCCTCGACGTTTCTGATCTATCCAGTGCAGGACCTATACCGACGGGCCAAGGAATTTTGGGCCTCGACGCTGCCCCAGCACCGGGGCCAAACCCTGCTGGTGGTCAGCCACGGCGGCACCATTCAGGCCCTAGTGAACACAGCCCTGGGCCTACCGATGATGCAGCATCACGAGATGCAGCAGACCCACAGCGGCCTGACGGTGATCGACTTTGCCGCCAATGTTGCGGCTCCGGCCCTCGGCATTGGTCACCTGCACCTACTCAACCTGACCACGCCCACTGGTGAACAACTGCCTAAGCTGAAGGCGGGCAAGCAGGGGTTGCGCCTAGTGCTGCTGCCCTGCCTGCCAGGAACCCGGCCTGATGCTGCCCTGGTCCAGCTGGTGCAGGGCCACCCCATCGCTGCCTGCGTGGTGGAAGACCACCCTTGCTGTCACCCCAGCCAGCGGACCCTCCTGGCCCACCACCCAGAAACCGTCACCCTCTCCGTGGGCCGGGCCGATTTTTTGCACCACTGGCAGCGCTCGCTCCTGCAATCCCTACAACAGGCTCCCCCCGCCGAACTGACCACCGTGGCGGCGGTGTGTCACCAGGCCCACGCCGAATCCTTTTTGCGGGGGGTGATGGGGTGCCCCCTGCCACTGCTGCCCAATGCCCTTACGGTGCTGCACTACCCCGGTATCGGGATGCGCCCCATCCTGCAGACGCTCAACAGCCGCCCCGTATCTGGCGATAGTTGATGCCCAGGCTTAAAGGGTAAACGCCGTTTGCCCCTACATCATCCACCCCGTAACCCCTTCACCCCCTACCCCCTAACCCCCAACGGAGATTCCACCCATGCAATCCTCCCCCTTCCCCATCCTCGTCACCGGGGCCGCTGGCTTTATTGGTTTTCATGTCTGTAAAGCCCTACTCAACCAAGGCCATCGCGTGGTGGGCCTCGACAACCTCAACGCCTACTACGATGCCACCCTAAAGCTGGCTCGCGTTGACGAGTTGCGACTTTACCCAGGGTTCCAGTTTGAGCGGCTGGAGTTGAGTGATCGCCCCGCCACCGAGCAATGTTTCGCCCGCCATCGGCCCCGGCGGGTGGTGCATCTGGCGGCCCAGCCCGGCGTCCGCTACTCCATTGAAAATCCCCACGCTTACGTCGATAGCAACCTGGTGGGGTTTGTGAATGTGCTAGAGGGCTGCCGTCACCAGGGGGTCGAACACCTGGTCTACGCCTCCTCTAGCTCGGTCTACGGGGCCAACCGCATCCTTCCCTTTGCCACCGACCAAAACGTTGATCGCCCCATCAGCCTCTACGCCGCCACCAAAAAGGCCAACGAACTCATGGCCTACACCTACAGTCACCTCTACGGCCTTCCCATGACCGGGCTGCGGTTCTTTACGGTCTATGGCCCCTGGGGCAGGCCCGACATGGCGATGTTCAAGTTTACGAAGGCGATTGTTGAGGGCCAGCCCATCCAACTCTACAACTATGGCCAGATGGAGCGCGACTTTACCTACATCGATGACATTGTGGAGGGGGTGATGCGGGTGCTGGCCCAGCCGCCAGAAGCTGCGGCCCCAGAGAGCGATAACCCAGCCCTGGCTCCCGCCCCCCACCGCCTGTTTAACCTTGGTAACCACCGCCCGGTGGCCCTGCTGCACTTTGTCGAAACCCTGGAAGCAGCCCTGGGTATCACCGCCCAAAAGCAGCTGTTGCCGATGCAGCCCGGGGATGTGCCCGCCACCTACGCCGACATCGCTGACCTCACTGCCGCCGTGGGCTTTGTGCCCCGTACCCCCATTGAGGTGGGCATTCCCAAGTTTGTGGATTGGTACTGCCAATACTACGGCGTCAGCAGGGGTGACGACCGTCGGCTGCTTGTCCACGCTACCGCTGCCTAGGGGATGATCTTGAAATTCCCCTGGACAACCCGCTCGGATGAGCCGATTGGATACGCCCCAGTGACCCGATGGACAGGAATAGTGCTACTCCCTTCCATAATCGTCCTGGGCCATGTTCCGGCGAACGCCGCCCCCCGCCCTCCTGTCTCTGCACCGTTGCCTGAGACCCCACCGCTCCTCGCCCAACGCCCCAGCGTTGCTGACCTGAGTGATGTCTCGCCCGCCGACTGGGCCTTCCAGGCGGTGCAGAGCCTGGTTGAGAACTACGGCTGTTTGCAGGGATACCCTGATCGCACCTGGCAGGGCGATGGCCCCCTCACCCGGTTCGAGTTTGCTGCCGGACTCAACACCTGTCTCGCCGTTATGGCTCGGCTGTCTACCCAGGATGCCGTTGCCCCTGAAGATCTGGCCACCCTGACCCGTTTGCAGCGGGAATTTCAGTCCGAACTGGGGCTTTTGTCAGCCCGTATCACTGCTCTGGAGGCAGAAACCGCCACCCTCCAGGCCCAGCAGTTCTCCCTCACCACCCGACTCCAGGGCCAGGCCGATTTTAATCTGGGTCTGCCCCTTGACCCCATCGCCGTCTTTGACGACGACAACGACCCCGAGGTGGTGGAAAACAGCGTCAGCATTGCCGCCCGTGCTCGGCTCAGCTTTGACACCAGCTTTACGGGCGACGACCGCCTGCACCTACGCCTGCAAGGTCGCAGTGGAGACTTTCTTGATCCCTTTGGGGGCTTGGCCGACGGCGGGGATGGTGACTACGATGTCGAACTCACCGATTTTTATTACCAGTTTCCGGTGGGTGATCACATTGACCTTACCCTGTCGGCACGGGGGCTTCAGGGCAGCGACTGGGTGACTAGCACCATCCTGCCCTACGATGGCCCGGCGGTAGCCAGCGCCGCTGCGCCGGGATTCTACGACTCCGGCGGCAGCTCTGGTAACGGGGCGGGCCTGGGCATCAGCCTGGAGCTGAGCGATGATCTAGTGGTTGACGCGGGCTATACAGCGTCGAACAACGGGGGAGCCACCAACCCGGGGATCGGCCTGTTTGCCGCCGCCAGCCAGAGTTATATCTCCCAAATCAGCTATCTGGGCGACGGGGCGCTGAATGCGGGTTTGACTTACCTGCACAGCGATCAATCGGACGAATTTGCCGGGGGGCAACCGGGCGCTGTCGATACCTACGCAGGGTTGATTAGTCTGGACCTGGGCGACGTTTTTATCGCGGGCCATGGCGCGTACCAGGTTTTTAACGGTGGCACCGACTTTAGCTGGACGGTGGGACTGGGCCTAGAAGACTTCTTAGTCGATGGATCTCAGCTGGGCCTCTATGGGGGTCAGTTGCCTCAGCTAGAAGACTATGCCAACAATCCAGTTTTAATTGAGGGCTATTTTGAGATGCCGATCAACCCATTTCTGACCATTACCCCGGCCCTGGTCTACGGCCAGGCCAATTTGCGCAACGATGGCGGTACCCGCACCGACGACACCAGCCTGTACGGAGTGATTCGAGCGACCTTTAAGTTTTAGCTTGCCTGGGCGATGGTCAGTTGCCCTGGGCAATTGCCCGATCTGCTGAGGCGATACCATCAGAGGGGGGAAAAGGGTGGCTCCAGGTATAGTTTGACCCTAATAGGCAGCAAAACCACCGAATTTTGAGGCCATTAACCTACCCCATAGCGCTCAGCCGGGTATGAATCGCGGCGGCGGCAGCTTCTCCGGTACGCACGGCCCCATCCAAGAAACCGGGCCAGCGTTCTGCCATTTCGGTACCTGCCCAGTAAATTCGCCCGACCGGGGCGGTGAGGGCTTCTCCGTAGCTTGTCCAGACCCCGGGAGGCATGAAAGCGGCATAGCCACCCCCAATCCAGGGGTTACTTGGCCAGTCTGCTTCATCGTAGGAGACCGGAGAAAGGGCTTCCGTCCCGAAGTAATGGGCGAGGTCGGCCAGGACAGCCCCTCGGCGGTCGTCATCGGGCATCGCTCGCCAAACGCCATAGCGGTCCCCGACGATGAAGGCCGCTATTACCCCCACTCCGGTTTCGGGGTCAGAGCTATCGGCACAGAGTTCAATCCATGGGCAGTTGCCAATGCCCAGGCCCGCCAGCCCCCGTTCTCGCCAAAAGGGACGGTCGTAGGAGACGAGTACCTTGGCGCAGCTGCCCATGGGCACTCGCTGGGTCAGTTGGGCGCGCAGGGCAGGCAGGGGAGGATGGTAAACAATGCGGCCCGCCAGATGGGGGGGCATGGCCACAACGACATACTGTCCTGTAAAGCGTGCTTGGGTGGTTTCAACCTCAATCCCGGTCTCTGATTGATGGATGCACAGGACGGGTTCCCCCAGCCGCAGGTTTTGGCCTAGCTCCGCCGCTAGCTTGGCAGGGATCTGGCCCGCCCCCCCGTGGATCAGCTCGGCCTCTGGATACTCGGCCTGGGAGGCGCAGGTGTGACCCCAAAGCACATGGAGCAGCGAGACCTGGCTGGGTTCGGCGGGGCCAAGGAAGCCCACCGTACGCACCATGTAGGCAAAGTACCAGTGTCCAAAGGCCGTGGTGGTATTGGCGTCAATCCACTGGGCAAAGGTCTGACAGTCTAAGGCTAGGGTGTGATCATTGCGGCGGGGATGGCCGGGGGCTAGGGTTTTAGCCAGCGCTTCAAACCGCTCCCAGGCGGCCATAGCATCCTGCCATTCCGCCGGGCTAATCTGGGGAGGCTCTCCTTCGGGAACGCCCTCAAAGAAGCCGTCAAACTCGTAGCGCTCCCCGTCAAACACTAGGACTTTCTTGCCCTGTGTGTGGAAAGGGAATCGACGGATCCCATACTCGTCTAGTAATGCCAGAAATCGATCCTGGGTGGGGCCAACCCATTGCCCGCCCAAATCAATCCACTGTCCTGAGGGCAATCGCTTACCCACCATACGACCGCCCAGGCTTGCTTGCGCTTCGATCACGAGAACGCTGTGCCCCCCGCGCTGGAGATTGCGGGCTGCGACGAGTCCAGATAATCCGGCTCCAACCACAATGCAATCGTAGGCTGTTGGCATACTGGCATCCCTAGGCGTCAAGAAGAACTTACCCAGGCCACCTTGAGTTAGGATAGCGGCCTGTACTCTAGCCTAACCGAGCCAGGTTTAGCTAGAACGATGCTTCCGCCGATAGTTCCACGGCATCACGGGGGGTGGCTAACGATGCCGATGTGGTTTTCGGTATATCTCAAAAGCAGTTTTTCAAGGTGGGCACTGCCCACTCTACAGTCTGATTCCTTATTCTCTTAGGCATCCCTAGGCGGTTTTATTGATCGCGAATCGGTACTCTACAGCTAGCACTAGCGCAGCACCGACCGCATAGGCCAGAATATCTCTCCAGTCAAAGGTGGTGCCGAGAATAGTGGAGAGCGTCGGATTGTCTTGTAGCCCGATGCGCTCAACAAACCTGAGATATTGTAGCCCTTCAATACAACAGGCGAAGACAAAGACAATCAGTACTGCTATAGCAGGGCGAAGGGGCCAGAAGGCTTTAATAAAGCAGTAGATGAGGGGAATCACTAATACATCACCGACAAGGGGTCGAATGATATCATCGTCTAGAAAAATCGCGATTAAGGTTTCAATGAGAAACAGAAAAATGGCGATATAGAAATACCTGACGTTAAATTTAATCATATAGCGGATTTGTAACTACTCAGGCTGTGGGAGGAGTGATTGAGGATTGCCGGAGAACAAGTTC
>CAZWNR010000045.1:0-13934 GCA_964635665.1 uncultured bacterium
ACCCAGGGGATGCCAAGGTTAAGGGGGCCAGAACTGCGCTAAACAGGGTAAACGGTAGTGTAAGGCACGGGCTGAGGGACTTAAACACAGGATGATGAACCATAACAGAACGTTAAGGGTTATATCGCTTAGTTAACGGCTGTAATCGACCGTTACCGACTGCGGATCAAGATAATCAGTAAGCGACATGGGATGACTTCACCACGGTTGTCTGCCGGGCTGGGGTTGCCCATGCGGTCGGATTCTAGACGCTGAATCTTCTACAGTGAAGATAGCAGGAAAAGTCCATTGCGTGACCCAGAGGTTAATTTAGTATGCGCCTGAGTGATGTAACGCATCCCAATCAGCTCCATGGTCTGTCCATTCGGCAGCTTGAGGATATCGCCCGACAAATTCGCGAAAAGCACCTGGAAACGGTGTCTACCAGTGGCGGGCACCTAGGGCCTGGGCTAGGGGTGGTAGAGCTCACCCTGGCCCTCTACCAAACCCTCGACCTCGACCGAGACAAGGTGGTGTGGGACGTGGGGCACCAAGCCTATCCCCACAAGCTGATCACTGGGCGCTTCAACGATTTCCACACCCTGCGCCAAAAGGATGGGGTAGCGGGCTACCTCAAGCGCAGCGAAAACAAGTTTGACCACTTCGGGGCAGGCCACGCCTCCACCAGCATTTCCGCCGCCCTGGGGATGGCCCTAGCGCGGGATATGGCGGGCGATAACTACAAGGTAGCGGCGATCATTGGCGACGGTGCCCTCACGGGCGGCATGGCCCTAGAAGCCATCAACCACGCGGGTCACCTGCCCACTACTAACCTGCTGGTGGTGCTCAACGACAACGAAATGTCGATTTCTCCCAACGTGGGAGCGATTCCCCGCTACCTCAACAAAATGCGGATTAGCCCCCCGGTGCAGTTCCTCACCGACAACCTAGAGGAGCAGTTCAAGCACCTGCCCTTTCTGGGCGATTCCCTCTCGCCGGAGCTAGATCGCGTTAAGGAAGGCATGAAACGCCTAGCGGTACCCAAGGTGGGAGCGGTGTTCGAGGAACTGGGCTTCCTATACATGGGGCCCGTGGATGGCCACAACCTACAAGAGCTGATCACCACCTTCAAAGAGGCTCACAAGCACACGGGGCCCGTCCTGGTGCATGTGTCTACCACCAAAGGCAAGGGCTATGCCATCGCCGAAAAAGATCAGGTTGGTTACCACGCCCAATCTCCCTTCAACCTGGCCACGGGTAAGAGCCTGCCCTCCACCAAACCCAAGCCCCCCAGCTATTCCAAGGTGTTTGCCGAAACCCTGATTAAGCTGGCAGAGGACAACCCCAAGATCATTGGCATCACCGCTGCCATGGCCACGGGCACCGGGCTAGATAAACTCCAGCAGACCCTGCCGAAGCAATATATCGACGTGGGTATTGCCGAGCAGCACGCCGTCACCCTGGCCGCTGGCCTCGCTTGCGAAGGGGTGCGTCCGGTAGTAACCATCTACTCCACCTTCCTGCAACGGGGCTTTGATCAAATCGTCCATGACGTTTGCATCCAAAAGCTGCCCGTGTTCTTCTGCCTAGATCGGGCTGGGATTGTTGGTGCCGATGGCCCCACCCACCAAGGCATGTACGACATTGCCTACCTGCGCTGCATCCCCAACATCGTGCTCATGGCTCCCAAGGATGAGGCCGAACTGCAGCGGATGCTCGTCACTGGGATCAACTACACCAAGGGGGCCATTGCCATGCGTTACCCCCGGGGCAACGGCTACGGCGCACCGCTGATGGAGGAAGGCTGGGAACCCCTGCCCATCGGTAAGGCAGAGGTGCTGCGCCAAGGCGACGATGTGCTGCTGTTGGGCTACGGCTCCATGGTGTATCCCGCCATGCAAACCGCTGAAATCCTCAGCGAACACGGCATTGAAGCCACGGTCATCAACGCCCGCTTCGCCAAGCCCCTGGATGAGGAACTGATTCTGCCCTTGGCTAGGCAAATTGGCAAGGTCGTTACCTTTGAGGAAGGGTGCCTCATGGGCGGCTTTGGTTCCGCCGTAGCTGAGTCCATCCTGGATGCCCAGGTGCCTGCTTCGGTGCTGCGCATTGGCGTACCGGATATTCTGGTAGACCATGCCAGCCCCGATCAATCCAAGGCCGAGCTAGGGCTCACCCCGCCCCAGATGGCCGAGCGCATTCTCAGCGCCTTTAGGGTAGAAAAGCCCGTTCTAGCGGTTTAGCAAGTCTCGCCACAAGCCCCATGACTTTAGGATGGAGCTGCCCACAATAAAGGGATAGCCATGATGCATGGCTATCCCTGAAAGTGGACTATTTAGGACATTAGATCGGAGTAAAGCCCCTGCCAAATCTGCGGTCGGGGCTTTTTAGATGGATTGACCTAGGCTGCCGAGGCGGATTTCCGCCGTAGGGTGGTGAAGCCACCTAGACCCACCACTAGCAAGCTGATCAGGGCAGCAGGTTCCGGCACATCTTCAATCGGGGGACCTTCCTGAGCACCACGCACCGCAAAAACAACGTCGTTGTAGTCAAGGTCGCCGCCGCCGATGATGTCTTCAAAGCCAAGGATGACCCAGTCATTGTGCTGGAAAGCAACGATATGTTGCAGACCATCCGCGTTTTGGGTTGGGTCGGCACCGAGGGTACGGCGGGCGACCTCGCTTTCGTACTTGGCAATTTGTTTGGCCGTAGCATTTGCCTTAGGCCTAGCTAGGTTAAAGCCATCGGAAATGATTGAAAAGTTCAGTTGGGTGGGGCCGCTAAAGCTGCCAAGACTCACCCCTTGGCCCAGGGCCAGCGGGCCGTTGCTGTTGGACAGGATGCTGTTGGGCGAGGAAACATCGTTAAAGATCATTTCGGATTGAACAAGGTTACCCTCGCCATCGGTGGCGCTGTAGACCAATTGGTTACGGTAGCCTGCCCCTTCGTTGATGAAGTACACCTCTACCGGGTCTGCTCCGTTCCAGAACAGCTTGCTGGCGTCCAACTGATAACGACTCAGAAACTCAGCGGATAGGGCGTTGCGCTCACCCTTCACCAGTGATCGAACCGTACTGAGGGTTTCGGAGGACTCCAGCAACCCCATATCTTTGAGATTATCAAAACCCAAATCCTGAGAAAACTCCGTTGGGCTGAGACTCGCACTGGACAGAGCGGCTTGGGCAGAGGGAGCCGTCAGCACTCCAGCGGCTATGGCCGCAACAGCCGCTGCTCCAATACCTAGAACTGAGTGACGCATAAACATAAAGAAGTCCTTGGGTGGCAATTCGTTTGACTAGAATCTTAGAAATCCGTAATACAGGGAACCAAGAAAGAGGCTGGAATGGGTACCAACGGACTGGGAACAGCGCACCGTAGATAGCATTACCTAGATTGAGGGCAAAGGCTCTCCGTGAAGCCTTATAGCTTTCAAGGTAGGGGGTAACCGATGGATCTGACCTGGGTAAATGTCACAGTTTTGCAGCCCAACATCAGCCAAGTTGAGGAAAAAGGGGGCACCAACATTGCGGTAAATACGGTGGATGTTGAATGGAGAGCCGGACGGTGCCGAGGATGGGTGTAGGGTAGTGAGGGAGTGGTTTAGGAGAAGGTCATGGTTTCCCAGCCTACCCGCAAACGGTTTGGCCAGCACTGGCTAACGAGCGATAGGGTGCTGCGCCATATTGTGGCGGCGGCGGCGGTCACTCCCCAGGACTCCGTGCTTGAAATTGGCCCTGGCACGGGTATTCTTACCCAGGCCTTGTTACCCCTCGCCCAGGCGGTAGTGGCGGTGGAAATTGATCGCGATCTGCACCACCGACTAACCCAGAAATTCTCCCAGGCTCCCAATTTTCACTTAATTCAAGGGGACTTTTTAACAGTGGATAGGGCGGATCTGGCCTTTCCCTGCCCCTCCGATCAGGCTGTCGCTCCAGGGAATTCTTGGCCGAATAAGGTAGTAGCCAATATTCCTTATTACATCACGGGGCCAATTTTAGAAAAGCTGTTGGGCACCATCACTAGCCCAAATCCCCACCCCTACGATTCCATTATTTTGCTGGTTCAAAAAGAGGTGGCGGAGCGGCTCTATGCCAAACCGGGTAGTCGAGCTTTCGGGGCCCTTTCGGTACGGGTACAGTATCTTGCAGACTGTGAGCTTGTGTGCCCGGTACCTGCCAAGGCTTTCCAGCCGCCTCCAAAGGTCGATTCAGCGGTGGTGCAGATTACCCCTCGTCCGCTCTCCGTGGTGGCTCATCAGCCCGATGTGTTAGATCGTCTGGTGCGGTTAGGCTTTGCCAGCAAGCGTAAGATGCTGAGAAACAACCTCAAAAGCACGGTGGATCGGGATCATCTGCTGGCCATTCTGACGGATTTAGCCATTCCGGAAACGGCACGGGCAGAGGACCTCAGCGTAGAGCAGTGGGTGGCCCTCAGTAATCGTTTGGGCCAGGGCTTAGCACAGGGTTAGGCAAGGACAGCCGCTACCAGGGACAATCAGCATCGGGCGTGCCCAGCCCTGAGCCTAGGCTGACTGGGTAGGGGCGGGAAGGGGCTAAAATCCTGTAGCAACCCTTTTGGTGTCCCATGCGTCTGTACTCGCTGCTGGCTGCGGCCAAGATTAATCTGTATCTCGAAATTGTGGGTAGCCGTCCCGATGGCTTCCATGAGTTGATCATGGTGATGCAGAGTATTAGTCTGGCGGATCGGGTGACCGTACGCAGTATTGGAACCGATGAGATTCGGGTGCAATGTTCCCATCCCCTGGTGCCCGCCGATCAAACCAACCTGGCCTATCGGGCAGCGGCGCTCGTAGCCAAGCGATTCCCTGGGGTCATGGCCCATCTTGGCGGTGTAGAAATTACCCTAGAAAAGCGGATTCCCGTGGGGGCTGGCTTGGCCGGGGGGTCGGGCAATGGCGCAGCGGTTTTGGTAGGGCTGGATATGCTGTGGCAACTGGGTCTCACCCAAGCCGAGCTTCAAGATTTAGCGGCGGAACTGGGGTCAGATATGCCCTTCTGCATTGGCGGTGGCACCGCCCTCGCCACGGGACGAGGGGAGCATCTCGATGCGCTAAGAGGAATCGATGATCTCTATGTGGTGTTGGCCAAATACGAGTCGGAATTTGTCTCAACGCCCTGGGCCTACAAAACCTACCGAACTGAATTTGAGCATACCTACCTGGCTGACGCCGCAGGCTTTGAAGCGCGTCAACATCAGGTGAGATCGGGATCGACGGTGGCGGCCATCGCCCAGCAAGATAAAGTGGCCCTGGGTCAACACCTCTACAACGACCTAGAGAAGGTAGTTTTACCAGCCCATCCCAAAACAGCCCAGCTTAAGGAAGCCATGGCCACCCTAGGGGGCTTAGGCACCCTGATGTCTGGCTCTGGCCCCACCGTGTTTAGCCTGGTAGAATCTCAGGCAGAGGCCGATGCCATAGCTCAGCGGCTGAGAACCCAGATAGCCGATCCTGACCTCGGCATTTGGGTCGCCCAGTTTTGTTCCACTGGCGTACGGCTCGATTCCTAGCCCGATGGACTGGAGATTTCCTTCGCCGCACCATTCCCTACCATCCCCTATGCCTGACGACACCGCCGATTCTTTGCAGCCAACACCCACCGCCAAAATCCTCAAGTGCTTTAGCGGATCGTTCATGGCGGGCACCATTGCCCTACTGGCCTACCGTCTGATGGTAGGCATTGCCACCACCTTTGCCGCTAAGCCCATTGTGTCCGACAATCCAACGGTGATGAATATTGCCTCCGCCGTGAGAACCCTGGTGGTAGGGATGGTCGCTTTGGGGGCCGGAGTCTTTGGGATGGCGGCGTTGGGGCTATTTTTACTCGGATTTCAGCTGCTTTGGCAACGGCTAAGGCCGACTACCCTGGGTGACTAGTCCAACGCCATGAAACTCTGCTCTTTCGTGGACCGGCTGGCACAATTCCAGACACCAACCAGCCTGAAATCACCAGCAGGCTGGGGTTTCAAGCAATGGCACTTAGCCTCCTGTAGGGACGGCCAGGCCATTTATCGGCAACTAAGAGCCAATCTGACTATCATCAGGGCGTAGCTTTTAGGCCCATTGTTTCCCTGACTTCATCGAAACGATACAAAAAAGGTCGGAAAAGTGTTTAAGTTCTAAGATTAGTATCAGACTTTCACAAGTCTGGGAACTTTAAACCCAGGTTGGATATTGAGTTTCCTGAACCAGTACGTGTCGGCCATGCCCTGGCCTTGATTACGCTCTGAACCCAATGGTCTAGGAACCGCCCATTATGGGCGAACTTAAGGCACATCGTATGACCACAACCGATGAATTCCCCGGAGGGGATGACCGATGGTGGCCCACTGTAGACCATGCTGTGATAGAAGCAGCTTGGATGGATTCTGGTGCGCCGCTGTCACAGGTGGCTCGGCACATCATGGCCGTTAGGGATAGAGTCGTGGTGGTCGTGAGCCCCCTAATTTTTGGGGCAGAAAAGCATGAAATGCGCCCCCTGGGGGTGATCACCGAAGCGGAGATTGTTCGAGCCTGCGCCCAGGGCCATGGATCCACCTCCCCAACCGCCGAGGCGCTAATGGTCAACGCCATAGCCATTAAACTTGGCGATCCCCTGCCTACTAGGACATCTGTGGAGGCCACGCAGTCCCATCCCTACCTGCTGGTGACGGGGTGCCAAGGGCAATTTCTAGGCGTGATTGCCGTGATGGATGCTGGGGAATCTGCCGTTCCCCGCTGCTCGGTTAATCTCTGCCAGGACACCCAGCAGGCCCTCCAGGCCCAGCGTAACTACAACCATCTCATCGCGACTATTATTAGCCGCTTTGCAGACATTGATGCGGGTGATTTGGCCCAGGAGATTATCCGCACCCTGTCTTTGGTCTGCGAGGTAGCCCAGGTGGAGGCCAGCTACCTGAGTTTTTACCACCAACCAGAGGCTCCTAGTGGCATCCACCAGATCTGGGCCAATGGGTTTAGTGCAGCCGAGATGGCCGAGGTCATCCCTGGCCCTACCCACCTGCCTTGGAGCTATGGGCTATTGAGGCAAGACCAAATGGTCTATGTGCCAAACGTTGCTACCTTACCGGAGGAGGCCAACGGGGATCGAACGCAGTGGCAGCACCATGGCGTGGGGGCAGTCCTGAGCTTACCCCTGGTGCATCGGTCGGCGGTGGTGGGTGCGATTGGCTTGGTGGCCCGCCAGCCTAGGGCTTGGTGGTTGGCGGAAACGGTTCAGATGTTGCAGGTACTTGGCAAAATGCTGGTATCCACCCAGCAGCGCCTAGAAGATGAACATCGGCTGCAGGAAAGTGAGGCTCGGCTACGGCTGGCCCTCAGCGCCACCAATCAGGGGCTTTACGACATTAATCTCACAACGGGCAAAGTGGTGGTGAGCCCGGAGTATGCCACCATGCTGGGCTACGATCCCGCCACCTTTGAAGAAACAAAGGAACACTGGCACAGTATGCTACACCCGGAGGATCGGGAGGCCGCCATAGCAACCTACGATGCCTACATCGCCGGGGAAATCTCCAACTATCGGCTAGAGTTTCGGCTTAAAACCCGCACAGGGGAATGGAAGTGGATGCTTTCCCTAGGCAAAATTGTGGCCTGGGATGAGAACGGTCGGCCCCTACGCATGCTGGGAACACACACGGATATCGACGATCTCAAGCGGGCTGACTCCGCCCTGCGGGCCAGCGAGATTCGATTCCGCACCTTTATGGATAACAGTCCTATGGTGGCCTGGATTAACGACCCAGAGACCAGCCGTTTGGAGTATGCCAGCCAGGGATGGTATCGCAACTACGCCCTCCCCCCCCAGGTCACGCCCGCAACCGTTGCCGGGAAGTTACTCGCTGATCTCTTTGGCGACGATATAGCCCAGGTCTATGCGTTTAACAATCGCTGGGTGGTCGAGCATAATGAAGTTCTGGAGGTGGTGGAACCGGGCATTCGACTGGATGGTAGCCCAGGGGAGTTTCTGGCGTTTAAATTTCCCCTGCCACAACCCCATGGCAAGACCCTCGTAGGCGGTGTGGCCATCGACATCACTGAACGCAACCGCACAGAGCAGCGCCTAGCGCTACAGAGCGCCATCTTAGCGAGCATTGCTCGCAGCGAGCCCCTAGGGGATATTCTTACCACTTTAATTGTGGCCCTGGAGGATCACCTGCCGGGGAGTCTATGCTCTATCCTCTTTTGCGGGGACGATAATCGTCTGTATCCAGCGGTCGCCCCACACCTGCCCGAGACCTACAGCGAAGCCCTACGGGGAACCACCGTGGGGGAAGCCATGGGATCCTGCGGTACGGCAGCCCTACGACGGCAACCCGTAATTGCCGAAGACATTGCCACCGATCCCCTCTGGGTTGACTTTCGAGACCTAGCCCTAACCCACGGCCTACGGGCCTGCTGGTCGATTCCCGTTTTTGCCAGCGATGGCCCTGTGCTCGCTACCTTTGCCGTCTATTATCGACAGCCCCAAAAACCCTATCCCTATGAATTAGACACCCTTCAGTTGGCGGCCAACTTAGTCAAGATTGCCATCGAGAAAGACCGGGCTACCCAAGCCCTAGAAGGCCTGAATCGAGAATTAGAGGATCGAGTAGCCCAGCGCACAGAAGCCCTTCAGTACAGCAAAGCCCGACTGAAGGAGGCCCAGCAGGTAGCCCACCTAGGGCGGTGGGAAATGGATGGCGCAACCCGTTGGATTACCTGGTCGGAGGAAGTTATGGTGCTGCTGGGGCATCCTCCGGGCCATGGGCCTGGGGATTTACGCCCCCATGTCTCCGAGGCCACCTGGGAGCGGTTCACTCGGCTGATTGACAAAGCCATGGCTACCGAAGAACCCTGTTCCGACGACCTTCCCGTTGTACGCCTTGATGGCAGCCAGGGCTATTTCTTTGTGAAGGCCACCTCCCATCGATCGCACCAGGGGGAGATCACCCGCATTTTTGGTATTGCCATGGATGTGAGTGAACGCAAGGCCATGCAGCACGCCCTACAACGGAGCGAGGAACGAGTCCGCGCTACTCTCCTAGCCCTACCAGACCTGATTTTTCGGGTGAATCGCGAGGGCGTCTACCTCGACTTTATGGTTTCCCCGGCCCTCGGCAATTTAGTGGATCCGCAGCAAGCGGTGGGCAAGCATCTCTCGGAGGCCCTACCCTCTGGATCCTCCCAGGACCACCTAGCCCAAAAGTTAGCAACCATCCATCATGTCCTAGATACCCAAACGGTGCAGTGCTACGAACAGGTCATCCCCCTCAACGGCAGATCACGCTATGAGGAGGTGCGCGTAGCTCCCTGCGGCCCCGATGAGGTGGTCTTTTTTATCCGAGACATTAGTGATCGCAAGCGTGCCGAACTCGAACTAATTCGCAGTCGAGATTTGCGGGAGGCCATCTTCAACGAATCCACCGATGCCCTGTTCTTAGTCGATGCCCAAACCGGAAAAACCGTAGACTGCAACCAGCGTGCCGTGGATCTCTTTGAAGCCTCAGAGAAACATCAGCTTGTCAACATTGAAGGCCACAGACTTCAGGTACAGCCCTTCTCGGAGGAAGAACTTCAGTCCATTTACGCCATCCTCGCCAGTAGAGGGGGTTGGAGCCAGGAGATCGAGTACCGTACGTTCTCCGGTAAGCGGTTTTGGGGCAACATTGCCACCAAGTTTATTACGGTGGCAGGACAGCAACTCAAACTGGTGCGGATTACAGATATTAGTGATCGCAAGCAGGCCGAGGCGGTTCTCCAGCAAACGAACCAGGAACTGGCGCGAGCCACCCGCATGAAGGATGAGTTTTTGGCTAACATGAGCCACGAACTGCGCACCCCCCTCAACGCCATTTTAGGGATGGCCGAAGGGTTGCAGGATGACATCTTTGGCCCCCTGAAGGATCGGCAGCGCAAGGCCCTAAAAACCATTGAGGACAGCGGCTCCCATCTCCTAGAGCTCATTAACGACATTCTGGATCTGGCCAAAATCGAAGCGGGGAAAATGAGCCTAGAACGCGCCCCGGTAGCCGTGACCTACCTGTGCTCCTCCAGCCTAACCTTTGTCCACCCCCAGGCCAAAGCCAAGGCCATTACCCTCAAGGTGGATCTACCCGCCCCCTTGCCCGACTTGCTGGTGGACGAACGTCGCCTGCGTCAGGTATTAATTAACTTGCTGAACAACGCCGTAAAGTTTACTCCCATCGACGGCACTGTCACCCTCACGGCCAAACGGCTAGACCCTACCGACCCATTGGATCCCCCCTGGGTACGCATCACCGTAAGCGATACGGGCATTGGCATCGCCCCAGAGCACCTAAACAAGCTCTTCAAACCCTTCGTGCAGATCGATAGCACCCTCAACCGTCAGTACAGCGGCACGGGCCTAGGTCTAGCCTTAGTGCAACGCATTATCGATCTGCACGGGGGGCAAGTTCAGGTCAGCAGCGAGGTGGGGGTCGGCAGCCATTTTTCCATTGATCTTCCCTGTGTCAATGCCTCCACCTTGCCTATGAAGATGGAGCCCTTAGTCACGGAGGCCACGATCCTGCCGACCGCCATCCCCATCCAGTCTCCACTGATTTTGCTGGCAGAAGATAACGAGGCGAACGCCTCTACGATTTCTAGCTACCTAGGGGCCAAGGGGTATCGCTTAGAGCGAGCCCGAACTGGACAAGAAGCGGTGGAACTAGCCCAGACCCACCATCCAGACCTAATTTTGATGGATATTCAAATGCCCGACCTAGATGGACTAGAGGCTAGCCGCCAAATTCGGGCCGATCCTCGCCTGTCGGAGACCATCATCGTGGCCTTAACCGCCTTAGCCATGCCCCAGGATAGTGAGCGATGCCTAGCTGCTGGGATTAATGAGTATATCCGAAAGCCGATTAAGCTCAAGGAGCTAGCGGAAGCTGTTCGTATTCTTCTAAGCAAAAAAGAAAAAAAACCATGACATCTTTTTCTATCTTAATCGTTGATGACGAACCGGATAACTTTGATGTCGTCGAGGCATTTTTAAACCATCCGGACTACCAACTCCACTATGTGGAAAACGGCGAAAAGGCCATGGCCGCCCTGTCGGTGTTTCAACCAGATCTGATTTTGCTGGATGTGATGATGCCAGGAATCGATGGTTTGACACTGTGCCAAAAGATTAAGGCCATCCCCCAGTGGCACTCAGTGCCTATTATTATGCTCACGGCGTTGGCCTCCAAGGAGATCCTGGCGCAATGCCTAGAATCTGGAGCCGATGACTTTGTGGGTAAGCCCGTCAACCGTCTAGAGCTAACGGCTAGGGTGCGGTCCATGCTGCGGATCCGGCAGCAATATCAACAGTTGAACGGCTTTAATGCTCAGCTAGAGGCCAAGGTAGCCCAGCGCACCGCCGAGCTTCAACGTCTGCTGTACCAAGATCCCTTAACCCAGTTGCCCAGCCGCATGAGTCTCCTAGAGCAAGTTGGAGGGCAGTTAGATACCCCGCAACCCGACTTTGCCCTCGCCTATCTAGACTGCGACCAGTTCAAGCTGGTGAACGGAGCCTTTGGCTACACCGTAGGAAACCAGCTTCTGCGGGCCATTGCCCAACGTCTGCAACAGCACCTAGGCCCCACAGACACCCTAGCCCGGGTGGGAGAAGATGAATTTTGCTTTTTGCTATCTCCCTGTCCCTCAAGCCTTGATCTGCAAACCTGGATCGATGGTGTCCTCCAGTCCTTCCATGCCCCCTTTTACACCTCCCACTGTGAAGTGTTTATGACGGCCTGTCTTGGCCTCGCCCTGGGCAATGCCACCACCACCGACCCCGAAGCCCTGCTTCAAGCTGCCGACACCGCTATGTATCGGGCCAAGCGCCAGGGCAAAGGCTGCTATCAACTGTTTGACCCCCAACTACACGAGGCCACCCTGCGCCGCCTCACCTTAGAAAATGACCTCCAACGCGCCCTCGACCAAGGGGAACTGGCGGTGTATTACCAGCCCATTGTGAGTCTAGCTACCCAGCAGGTAACCGGTCTGGAAGCGCTCGTCCGCTGGCATCACCCCGAGCGCGGCATTGTGTCACCGGGGGAGTTTATCCCTTGCCTAGAGGAAACCGGGCTGGTGGTACGAGCGGGGCTAATCGTTCTGCGGCAGGCTTGCGAACAGCTTCAGTACTGGCATCAACGGGGTTGGCCAGATTTAACCATATCTGTCAACCTCTCGGTGCGGCAATTTGCCAGCCCCACCCTGCTGGCAGACATTGATCAAGTGCTGGCGGAAACAAACGTCAACTCTGCCTACCTGAAGTTGGAGATTACCGAAAGCGCCATCATGGAAAATGCTGATGCCGCCACCGCCTTACTGGATGCCCTGCGGGAGCGCCAGATTCAAATTAGCATTGACGACTTTGGGACGGGCTACTCGTCTCTGGGGTATCTCCACCGCTTTCCCATTGATGTGCTAAAAATCGACCGATCCTTTGTGGGCAATATGAATCGCGGCAGTCGCAACTACAAGGTGGTAGAAACCATCCTCACCCTCAGCAATCAACTGGGGATGGCGGTCGTAGCAGAGGGTATCGAAACCCCCGAACAACTGGAAGGGTTGCGACAGCTGGGCTGTGAGTTTGGCCAGGGCTTTCTTTTTGCCAGGCCCACACCAGCGGATATGATCACGGCAGCGGTGTTGAGCCAGCCCCTCGGCCCCGTGGCCCAAACTGCCGTGCAGGCCCAAGGGTAGTAAGATATGAGGGAGATATTAACCTTTGTAAACTATTCGGGCAGGAGTCGAGCATGGGCCGTAAGCAAGCCATCATCATCGGGTCAGGAGTTGGCGGACTATCCGCCGGGATTCGCCTGCAAAGCCTAGGGTTTGACACCACCATCGTAGAAAAGTTAGACGCCCCTGGTGGTCGGGCCTACGTGCGCCGCATGGATGGTTTCACCTTTGATATGGGGCCAACGGTGATCACGGTGCCCCATTTTATCGAGGAACTCTTCTCCCTAGAACGCGACCACGCCGATCTCACCTCCGAAGATTTCCCCTCCACCATCGTGGATGAGAACAAACGCATCAAGGAGGGTATCTCCGGCGGCCCCAGCACCAGCCGCTACGTCCAACTCATCCCCATCCTGCCCTTCTACCGGATTTACTTTGACGACGGCACCTTTTTTGACTACGACGGCGACGATGCCCACACCCGCCAGCAAATTCAAGACCTAGGCGAACCGGGGGATCTAGAGGGCTACGAGCAATTCCAAGCCCAGTCCAAAGCTATTTTTGAGCGGGGCTTTTTGCAGCTCGGCTACACCCACTTCGGTACCGTGGGCGATATGTTGAAAGTCGCCCCCGACCTACTGCGGCTGGATGCGGTGCGTAACCTATTCCGCTTCAGCAGCCGCTACTTCAAAAGCCACAAGCTGCGCCAGGTCTTCACCTTCGAGCCATTGCTGGTGGGCGGCAACCCCCTGTCTGTGCCCGCCATCTACGCCATGATTCACTTCGTGGAAAAAACCTGGGGCATCCACTTTGCCATGGGCGGCACCGGGGCGCTGGTGCAGGGCTTCGTGAAAAAGTTTGAGGATCTGGGCGGCCAAATGCGCTACAACACCGAAGTCACCAAAATCAACGTCACTCGCCAGGGCAACGACAAGGTGGCCACGGGCATTACCCTGGCCGATGGCACCGTGATGAACGCGGATGTGGTCATTTCCAACGGCGACTGGGCCAACACCTACAGCAAGCTGATCGAACCCCAGTACCGCTTCTGGAACAGCGACCTGCGGGTGAAGCTGACTCAGCAATCGATGTCGGTGTTTGTAATTTACTTTGGCTTCAAGGCCGACGGCACCGAAACCGAAAAACTCTGCCACCACACCATCCTGCTTGGCCCCCGCTACGAGGGACTGCTGAAAAATATCTTTGGCCGCAAGGTGCTGTCCAAGGACTTCTCCCAATACCTGCACCTGCCCACCCTCAC
>CAZWNR010000046.1:0-13842 GCA_964635665.1 uncultured bacterium
GGTAAGCCCCCCAGCGCCGAGGAAGCCATCGCCACCCTGGTCAACATCGCTGGCCTAGATCGCGAAGAGGACGGCATCATGAGCCTCCAGCGGATCATCGCCGACAGCCTAGGCCGCGACATTGAGGAAATCTACCGCAACAGCGACCGGGGCGTTCTGGCCGATGTGCAACTGCTCTACGACATCAACCAAGGGGTACGGGCCGCCGTCGCCGCCCTGGTGCACGAGCAGATCGACGCTGAGGGCCGCGTGTCTATGGTGTCTCGGCTCAACTTCTTCAACATTGGCCGCAAGGAACCCTGGATTAAGGCGCTCCACGAGGCGGGCTACACAAACGTCAACAACGACGCCATCAAGCCCCTGATGGAGTACCTGGAGTTCTGCCTGGAGCAGGTCTGCGCCGACAACGAACTGGGCGGTCTGCTGCAAGCCCTCGAAGGCGAATACATCCTCCCCGGCCCCGGCGGCGACCCCATCCGCAACCCGGAAGTGCTGCCCACGGGCAAGAACATCCACGCCCTCGATCCCCAGTCCATCCCCACCACGGCGGCGGTGCAGTCGGCCAAAATTGTGGTGGATCGCCTGCTGGAACGGCAGCGCCAGGAAAACGGCGGCAACTACCCCGAAACCATCGCCACCGTGCTCTGGGGCACCGACAACATCAAGACCTACGGCGAATCCCTGGCTCAGATGATGTGGTTTGTCGGCGTCAAGCCCCTGCCCGACTCCCTCGGTCGGGTCAACAAGCTGGAGCTGATTTCCCTAGAGGAACTGGGTCGGCCCCGCGTGGATATCGTGGTCAACTGCTCCGGCGTGTTCCGCGACCTGTTCATTAACCAGATGGCCCTGCTGGATCGGGCGGTGAAAATGGCCGCCGAAGCCGACGAGCCCCTGGAGATGAACTTCGTCCGCAAGCACGCCCTGCAACAGGCCGAGGAAATGGGCATTGGCCTGCGGGAAGCCGCCACCCGGATCTTCTCCAACGCCTCCGGGTCCTACTCCTCCAACATCAACCTGGCGGTGGAAAATAGCACCTGGGAGAACGAAGCCGAACTCCAGGAAATGTACCTGAAGCGCAAGTCCTTTGCCTTCAACTCCGACAACCCTGGGGTGATGGACAGCAATCGCGGTCTGTTCGAGTCGGCCCTGAAGACGGCGGATGCCACCTTCCAAAACCTGGATTCTTCGGAGATTTCCCTCACCGATGTGTCCCACTACTTCGATTCCGACCCCACCAAACTGGTGGCCAGTCTGCGCGACGACGGCAAGGCTCCGGCGGCCTACATCGCCGACACCACCACCGCCAACGCCCAGGTACGTACTCTGTCGGAAACCGTCCGCCTGGATGCCCGCACCAAAATGCTCAACCCCAAGTGGTACGAAGGGATGCTCTCCCACGGCTACGAGGGCGTGCGGGAACTCTCGAAGCGCCTGGTGAACACCATGGGCTGGTCGGCCACAGCGGGCGCGGTGGATAACTGGGTCTACGAGGACGTGAACACCACCTTCATCCAAGACCCAGAGATGTGCAAGCGCCTGATGGATCTCAACCCCAACTCCTTCCGCCGCATGGTGTCTACCCTGCTGGAAGTAAACGGTCGCGGCTACTGGGAAACCAGCGACGAAAACCTGGAAAAACTCCAAGAGCTGTACCAGGAAGTTGAAGACCGCATCGAAGGCGTTGAGTAGAGACTCAGAGAAAGATAAGGCTTAGTAATAAGGGGGTGGGCTTTGGCTTACCCCTTTTTGTTATGATTTGGCTAAGCTGATAACGCCAAAACCATCGAGCATAAATGAGTCAACAGCAAGGTAAGGTGAACTGAATGTTGACAAGACTTAAAGTCTCAGGCTTCAAGAATTTAGTAGATGTAGATATTCGCTTTGGCCCCTTTACCTGCATTGCTGGGGCAAATGGGGTCGGGAAATCTAACCTATTTGATGCGATTCGCTTTTTAAGTGCTTTAGCAGAAAAACCTCTGAATGAAGCTGCTCTATCTGTAAGGGATGAAGAAGGTCGTAGTGGAGATATTCGCAGTCTGTTTCATCGTATAGGTGATGATTACGATGAAACAATGACCTTTGATGTCGAGATGATTGTGCCATCAGAAGGTATTGATGATCTTGGCCAAAAGGCTGAAGCAAAAATCACTTTTCTGCGGTACTCTCTCGATCTTGCCTATCGAAATGACAATAGTTTGCAATCCCTTGGTGGACTAGAAATTCTCAGAGAAGAACTTTCCCATATTAATATTGGCGACGCTTCCAAGCAATTGCTTTTTCCGCACAAAGCTAAGACTTGGCGTAGGACGGCAATTACCGGGCAAAGGCGAGTCCCATATTTCATTTCCACAGAGGGCGATGATTCTAATAAAGTCATCAAGCTTCACCAAGATGGCAAAAGTGGTCGTGCATTATCTCGTCTAGCTAAAACGCTTCCTCGAACAGTTTTATCAGCGACGAATGCAGCTGAAAGTCCAACTGGATTATTAGCAAGACAAGAAATGCGGTCATGGAGACTTCTACAGCTAGAGCCTTCTTCTCTGCGACAACCTGATGCTTTTACAGCCCCAACGACATTAGAGTCTGATGGATCTCACCTAGCTGCAACTCTATACTATCTAGCCCGCCATGCTGATAGTGTGCATGAAAAGAACCAAGATATATCGACTAGGCAAGTTTATGCACGGGTTGCCAATCGGTTAGCTGAATTAATCGAAGATGTTGGTGAAATCTGGGTAGAACGAGATGATCGAAGAGAATTATTAACAGTGATGGTAAAAAACCGTGATGGCACATCCCATCCAGCAAGAGCCTTATCAGATGGAACCATGAGATTTTTAGCTCTGGCTGTGTTAGAACTTGACCTAAAAGCAGAAGGTGTCATCTGCCTAGAAGAGCCTGAGAATGGTATATAGCAGTCCTAAGCCATTTGTGAGCAACAAACTCTATACAACAAGAGGCTTAAGGCCCTTGTCTTCTCACAACTCAGCTAGGATGACTATACCTAAAGCTATTCAGACAAATGAAAGACATTAAACTGACTCAAGAAACTACGGGCTTTAGCAAATCAGGCCAAAACCCCTTCATCGCGGCATGACATCATCAAGCCGTAGTGCCATCTGGGGCAACAATGGGGAAGTGATGGGTTCTCCTAGTCGATATTGCTGCTGTTGATAGTCTTCGCCCGCCAGCCGACAGACAGTAAGCGTAGGCTGTTTGGGGTGGCCAATAAATACTCGTCCACCTAGGCCGCGATAGTCCACAATCCAATATTCTGAAATGCCAAAGAGGGCGTATTCTTCGACTTTACGAGCATAGTCGGTTTCCCAGTTAGTGCTGACAACTTCTACCACGAGCTTTACGGAACTGCCGAGGGTAATGACAGGTTCTCGTTCCCACAAAGGCTCATGGATTAGGGCCGATTCATCGAGCACCACAACATCTGGGCGGCGAGCTGTGGCGATATCTGAAAAAGGGCGTAGCAGGCAGGTGCGAGGAATTACCCAAGGGTAGCCCTGGCGGTTAATTTCAATACTGAGCTGGCTGGCGACTTTCCCGGCGGTGGTTTCGTGGAAGCCAGTGGGTTCCATGTCGATGAGTTCTCCGTCTGCCAGTTCGTAGCGGGGGTTGTCACTATAGCGGGTGAGAAATTCATCGATGCCGAGCACCAGCGATGATGAGGTTTGAGTCATGGGAAATGCTCCCCAGTAGATTGAATAACGTGAAGTAGACAGTTTTGATAATGGGCAGTATTCTACAGACTTAATCTGAATTATCCAGGCGTGCCCGCTATGCTGCGCTGACGAATTTCGTTAACAATTCTGGCCGCAGCTTCGCTAGATTTGAGATGTTCGGCTAGAACCTGCTGGGCTGCATTTAGGGTTTGATCGGCGCGCAGTTGGGTTAAGTCAGCCCTTAACCCCTGACCAACGTAGAACTTGATCAGACCTTCTAGGGACATATCCTTTTTGTCTGCGATTGCCCGTAAGTCTGCCAACGTATCCGTGGGTATCTTTACCGTCACCGTTTCAGATGCTCGGCTATTAATTTTTAATTCAAATATTGCATCAGGATTGTTCATACAGGTATCGCTCAGAACGAGTGGCTATCCGTGCTGAAATAATTCGTGTTCTGGTTCCTCTCTCAACATAAACCGCAAGCAATAATCTGGGAGTGAGTGAGTAGCCCAAGATAAAGCTGCGCTCTTCTCCTGATCTCGACGCATCGCCGACTTGATAAAAGGGGTCAAGGAAAGCCTCAGCAGCCTCTTCAAAGCGAACGCCATGCTTCTCAAAGTTGCTTTCTGCCTTATTCTCATCCCACTCAAACTCAAGCCCTTCAATGCGATAGACCACATTCATATGCTCAAATCATAGCTAATAGCGCTAGTCATCAGCTTATCCCTTGTGTAAGCGGGTGGTGAGGCTCAACCCCAATCTCTTCTGCTGTATGGTGCTTACCCCAGTAGAGGTGAATAGTGGCTACGGGGAATCGCTAGGGCTAGGTAGGCTGGAGCCAAGTTCTTGGCCTAGGGGCGATTGGGCGACTTGGGTGGCCCAGCGGTCGAGGGTGAGGCCGACGGTTTGATCTAGGGCCGCCATGCTGTTCAGGAAGGCAATGCGGGCTTCTAGGGCATTGGTTTCGGCGGTGACGAGCCGTTCCTCCTGGTCGATCAGGTCGGATAGGCTGATGTTGCCCCGACCAAGGCGATACTGTTCCTGGGTGGCTTCCAGTTGGCGGCGGGCACTGGCGGTGGCCCGTTCGGCGGCTTCTACCTGAAGCTGGGCGCTCTGCACGTCGGCAAAACGGGCGGCCACATCGTTGCGAATTTCCTCTTCCTGTTGCACGAGGGTATTATCTTGCTGTTGCAGGGTGATAGCGCGGCGCAGGCGATTGGTTTCGAGATCGGGTTCCTCGAAGGTGCGGGTGGCAATCAGGCCTAGGCTGGTGCGGGAGAGATCGCCCAGGTTACCCCCGGCCACGGCGTTAACCTGCCAGCGCAGGGCGTCTTCGGCTAAGCGCAGGTCGAGGACGGTCTGCTGCCGTTCCAGTTGTGCCCCTTGGTAGTCTCGGCGCAGGCGAAAGGCTTGGGATACCAAGGTTTCGACTTGATATTGGGCGGCCTGGGTGGCGGCCTCCTGGAACAGGTCTTCCACCGTTGCGGCATTGGCCACGAACCGCAGACCCCGATCCGTGCCGATCAGGTTGAGTAGGTCGTTGTTGGCCTGGTTGAGGGCGTTTTGGGCTTCCACAAGCTGCCGTTCTGCATCGGCTACGGTACGCTCGGTGTCGAGCAGGTTAATCGGGGCCTCGCGCCCCGCCGCCACCAGGGCCTGCAAAATTTCTAGCTGCCGCCTGCGTCGCTCTAGGGCCTGGGATTGAATATCCACCTGGGCCTGGGCGCTAATTAGGCTGGTGTAGCGGCTGGTGGCGGTGGTGATCAGGTCAATGATGTTGGCCTCCAGGTTCAGTTGGTTGCGCCGTTCCCCCAGGCGGGCCTGTTCCACCGGGGCTTCGTTGACCGCTGTGCCAAAGCCCCGCAGCAAGGGTTGTTCTAGGCGCACGGTCAGCAGTCGGTCGGGGTTCAGCGGATCGGCATCCACCTCAATCTGGGTTCCCTGGCGAGTGGTGACCCTAGTTTGCAACACGGCCCTCGAATCGCGGTTGGTGGGGCTGGTGCCAAACAGGATGTCCCCGGTGGTTGTATCGATGACTTCCTCGGTGTCTGACCATTGGCGGGTAACCTGGGCCTCCAAAATGGGCGTGAAGCGAGGGTCGAAGGTCTGTTCTGCCGCCGTCAGTTCCTGGCGTTGCACAATCCGCTCTAGGCCCTGGTTTTGCAAGTCTCGGTTGCCTGCCAGCACCAGATCTACCAAGTCGGCCAAGGTCAGCGACACAGGGACGCCTGCTGAAGCGTTAGCACGGGTTTCCGCTGGGGATGCTCTGTTCTCCGGTACGGTGTCCTCCAGCGGGGTTTCCCGCGAGCCCGGTTCTAGGTTAGGAGGCAGCCCGTCACGATCCTCTAGGGGCTCCGGTGCCGAGGGGGCAGGATCTGTCGATTCCTGATTGAGGGGTAACGATTGCGCCCAAAGCCTTTCCCCTTGGCCCAACGGTGACCCAGCAGCATCCAGCCCCCAGGCTAACCCCGCCCAGCCCCAGATCAGCCCGAAGCTCATCCATCCCAGCCACCCCAATCGTTTCATGTTGATCTCCCTTTGATCGCCATGCCCTCGGTTCACCCGCTTCCTAGTGGCCAGGTAAAGTAAAACCGACTGCCCTCGCCCACCGCCGATTCTAGCCACACGCGGCCATTTTCCGACTCCACAATTTTTTTGACTACCGAGAGGCCCACCCCGGTACTTTCAAAGTCGTCCCTGGCCTTAAGGGTTTGGAAAATGGTGAAGATTTTTTCGTGGTATTGGGAAGCAATGCCGGGCCCATCGTCGCTGACGCAAAATTCTAAAACATCCACCTGGGGACGGCAATGGATGGTAACGCGGCCCTGCCCCTGGTGGTGGTGTTTGATGGCGTTGCTAATTAAGTTGGCGAAGACCTGTCCGAGGGCGGTGCGGTGGGTGTGGATGGTGGGCATGGCATTGGCCACCTGCACCTGAAATCCGGGGGGAGGGGCGAGGGAATCGATCACGCTATGGAGCAATTGGGCTACATCCACTTCGGCGATTTGCCGTTCGCGGCGACCAATGCGGGCATATTCTAGCAGGCCGTTGATCAGGGCCTCCATGCGCTGCACACGGCTTTTCAGCAGGGTCAACTGCCGCTGATTTTCCTCTGGAATCTGCCCTGCCAGGTCTTCGCCGATCCAGTCTGCCAGGTTAGAAATGGCTCGCAGCGGAGCCTTGAGGTCGTGGGAGGTGACGTAGGCGAACTGGTCGAGTTCGCTGTTGCGCCGTTCTAGTAGTGCGGTGGTGCGGGCCAGCATCAGATTGGTGTTGGCCAGTTCATCGGCGCGGCGCAGCAGTTCTTCGCGGGCGGCCTTGCGTTCGGTGATGTCCTCAATGATGGCGATAAAGGCGGTAATGGCTTCAGAGGCATCACTTTCCACAGAAGCCGTTACCAGCGTCCAAACGGGATGACCACCACCATGGATATAGCGCTTCTCGAACTGACAGGATCGCTGTTCGCCGCGCATCAGTTGCTGGTAATAAACCTCGTCTTGGCCCCGATCGGCCTCGTTAGTAATTTCTGAAAAGTGCTGCCCCAAGAAGGTTTCGGCAGGCCGACCGAGGATATCGCACAGCCGCTGGTTGACCTGAATCCATCGGCCCTCTAGGGATAATCGGGCCATGCCCACCGCCGCCTGTTCAAAGACCGCCCGAAACCGAGCTTCGCTGGCCCGCAATGACAGTTCCGCCTGCTTGCGGTCGGTGATATCTTGCAATACCCCCACCAGGCGTTGGCTACGTCCCTGAGCCACCACCCGACCGTAGAGACTGACCCAGTGCAGTGCGCCATTGGGCCACCGCACCCGAAACTGATGGGCGAAGTCTTGGTGATGGGCAATAGCCTGCTCTACGGTCGCCTGGGTGAGGGGCCAATCATCGGGGTGGATGAAATCCTGCCATTGCTCTAGCCGCTGAAGGGATGCGTCTGGATCTAGCCCCAGGATGCGCTTACTTTGGGGTGACCAAAACTGCGTCTGCTGATCCAAGTTCCAATCCCAAGATCCCATCTGCGCCGCACTCAGGGCCAGGTTTAGCCGTTCGGCAGTTTCTTGTAGGTCGTCTTGTTCGGTCATCGGTTCGCCTCGACGACTCAGTGACCACCGGGCTAACCTAGGCCAAATCAAGCGCCACAGCAGGATGAAGGCCACGGTGCTGACCACCGGGATAACGCCGTAGGTCAGTACCTTGTCGCCATCCATCACCCCGGTCGGCCAGAGGGCTCCCATCGGCCCAGCCCCGCCATCGAAGGCCCCCCAGAGGTGAGGTACTCGCTGCTTCGGGATCACAATCGTGGCTAACGGGATCATCGCTAACGGGATCATCGCTAACGGAATCATGGCTAACGGAATCATGGCTAACGGGATCATGGCTAACGGGTTCCCTCACGCTCGGTTTGTTCGGCCCTCAGACTCTGCCCAGGGTTTGGCGTTTATCCTTCTACGCCCTTTCCTAGTTTCGCTGGAGTTCCGACGGATGCCCCCTCTGCCCTGGGATAGACTTCTCCCTGGAAAGCCAGATCTGAAGAGGGTTAAGATACGGCTACACCCTACCGCAGCGAGCCCCTTTCCGCGATGTACTGTGTCATTTACGACGGTAACTGCAACCTCTGCGTTAACCTTGTGCGCGTGTTAGAAGCCGTGGATCAGGGACAGCGCTTTCAGTATGTGCCCATGCAGGATGTCGCCAGCATGGCCCAATTTGGCCTCACCCCTGCCGATGGTGACGCAGGGATGATTCTGATCGACCTAGCTCAGCCTAGCCGCCGCTGGCAGGGCAGCGATGCCGCCGAGGAGATCGGTCGCCAGATGCCTCTGCTACAAGGATTAGTCTCGGCCTATCGTGCCATGCCCGGTGCCAAATCCGCTGGCGATCAAGTCTACGCCTACATCCGCGACCACCGCTATCAGCTTTTTGGCCAACGCGCCGACCTCTACCAACCCGCCTACCCCCACTGCCCCGACGACACCTGTTCCCCCTTCCCCGTCGCCGCCGATCCGTCCTAGAAGCCTGAAGGCTGGTTAGGTTCGGTAAATCTATCAAATCCGAGCCCTCCCATACCCCGACTCCCAAAAAGCAACGCCGTAGGTTGCCTAGCGCCAAGGGGACGGCGCGGCTCTGCTTCCGCCTAGCGACACGCTGATCAACTGGATGGACCGCAATGCATCACCGGGGCATTAGGTGTAGCGGAACAGGATTGAGTATCCGACCCTATCCTACGGAAAACTCAAATTCCCCGGTCACTCTGGCACTGGTTCCGGGCCGTCCCCAGGCCGGATTAGCTGGAAACTCGGCTTTGCCAAGGCCAGAGACTTAACTGTACAATTATTTAAGAAAATTTAAGATTTCAACCCCTCACTATGACCGCAGACACCTTCCAGCCCTGGCTTAACTTTGTTCACCCCGTCCTGATGTGGGTGTTGTTGGCTACCACTCTGTATGCCATGTATCTCGGTATTCAGGCCCGCCGTACCCGCCTCGCCGATGCCGAAACCCGCAAGGAGCTGATCAAGGGTAAGTTTGCCCTCAAGCACCATAAGGTAGGTTCAGTGCTGATGGCGTTCATGGTGCTGGGCACCATTGGCGGCATGGGAGCCACCTACCTCGAAAGCGGCAAGCTGTTTGTGGGGCCGCACCTGCTGGTGGGCCTAGGCATGGCCGGATTGATCACCACCTCGGCGGCGTTGGTGCCCTTCATGCAAAAGGGCAGCGAAACCGCCCGCCTCACCCACATTTCCCTGAATGTCGTTCTGGTGGGCTTGTTTGGTTGGCAGGCCCTCACGGGGGTTCAGATCGTGCAGCGCCTGCTGTCTAACCTCTAGTTCCTTCCCACAGCCCATGGCCCTCGTCGAGGGCGTTCTTGCCCTGCGGTCTAGGTATCATCTAGGCCGCAGGTTTTTTATTGGGGGAGATCTCGGTCGCTTTCCCGATGGGGGGCGGCTTTTCCCCAGTGAGACCAAAAATGGTGCCGATGGTAACTGTCGGGTAGGGGCAGGTGGTGGCTGCTATGGAAATCCTCCTGCACCTTGCGGGTCAACCGCTTCGAGACCTGACGCACGACCTGATTCAGCAGCTTGTCGCCGGAGGCTTTGATCAACGACTGGGGAATGGCGTTCAGAAAACGTGGCTTGTGGATGCGCACCGTCAGCGTCAGCGTCCAATCGACCTGGGTGAGGGGATCACCCTGGAGACTGGACCCCTCACCCAGGTGCAGCACCGCTTGAAAATCCACGTCGTAGCCCGGCGGCACATAGCCCGGAATCGCCATGGTATCGATGCGGTAGATGCCGTGGTCGAGGGGGGAGAGGTAGAGTCCCACCTGGGGTTCCACCTCGTAGCCCAGCACCGAAAAGTGACCCACCACCAGGGCATAGCCGTGGTCGGAAATGGGGGATACCCGCATGGGGTGGGCGCAGCGGGGAAACCAACCACGATGGCTATTAAGGTAGTGGCCCACGGTGTCCAAGGCGGCAGCCATGTCCATCTGACCCGCATACTGCCCTTCAAAGCACAGGGTAGCCTCCGGTTCTGGTGGCACCGAGGCTGAACCACGATTGGCCCCCGTCACAGACGACATCCCCGTTGGTGGGTCATCCACTGCATCGATAGTGCCCAGCCAAACAGACCCATCACAACCCAGGGAAAACGACATACCGACTCACGCGACACGACGAACAACGGAGCATAGGATTCACAGATGTTGCCTAGGCTCCCACCGGGATACACGCCCCCATCACAGGTAACCCAAGGCTCACCCCAAAAACTGTGACACAGGTCACGATTGTAGTCCCTACCTGCCTGAATCTGGGTCACTCCTGGACAGGCTGTGGCGTTGACCGCTGGAGCTTTTCCTAATTGCCCTTGCTTCATGCTCAGTTCATGGTGCCATTGCTTAACACTTATTCGTTTCATATGTTTAGCCAATATGGTATGCCTACATAGGTCAACATTCTCAAAAATCAATCCCTTGTGTGAGTAAATTCATGCGACAGAATTTTACGGACGAAGAATGGACGAAGCTCCTGCAAGCCCCCATGGAAGCTGTGATCGCGGTATGCCTAGCCGACAAGGTAGATCCCATTTCCTTCTTGCAAGAGTTAATTGCTGGAGTAAAAATTGTCACCGAGGATTTGAAGCGCACGGATCTGACGGGGGAACTGACTCCCGCACTACTCGCCGCCATGGCTGAGCAAGATGCTCAAGAGTCCCTTTCTGGAGAGCAGTTAGTTCTCAAAAAGCAGTTTGAACTATTGGGCGTTATTCAGACTTTCAAGAATCCCAAGGATGCCCGCAACCGAGCCGTGGAAAGTTTTCAAACTATCTCAACCATTTTGGATGCCAAAGTAACCGGATTACAGGCCACGGAATTTAAGACTTGGTTAATGTCCATCGCCCAGCGTGTTGCAGAGGTGCAGAAAGAGGGAGGTGTAATGGGAATTGGGTCTAGCCGCGTCAGTGAGCGTGAAGCCGATGTCCTGAAGGCATTGGCTAAGGCGCTAGGCCTATCCTGATAACGCCTTGCTAGCGGTACTAGCTTGAGCTTTATGGCGAATACTGGGAAAAAAAGCCATTTCCCCCTAGGATAGAAAGCTGAAATGTGTGGTTAGAGTTACGGTTCAGAAGCAATCTAACCACCTTTTCAGTATTGCTTGTTCGCTCCGCTACCCATTCCCGTTTACGTGTGAGGCAAATATCCGATGGTTTACTTCCTGATTAGCATTGTAGTCTTGGCAGTTAGTCTGCTGATTATCTCGAAAATTCCACCCGTTGGGGTCGAGATCGACAGCCCCATTAAAGCCCTGCTGGGGGGAGCGATTATCGGTGCCTTCGATGGCGTCTGGGCTTTTTTCCCACAGTTTATCCGCACGGCTACTTGGCTTTTTAGCCTAGGTATTATTCCCCTGCTAGGGTCGATTATTGTGTTTGGGTTTGCGGCCTGGCTGATTGAAGGATTCCGCCTGCGCTGGGGCATCTGGAGTGCCATTATGGGAGCCATTGCCCTATCCATCGTCAGCTCTCTTTTAAAGGTGATTCTACGGTCTTTTGGTCTGGGTATCTAAAGCCGTAGCACCAAGGCTCCAATCCTCCTGATATCAAAGGGTTGGAGCCTTCTATCGTAAAAGAATATTGAAAGCGTCCCGTTGACCGTAGCAAAAGTGGGAATTTTCCTATCCCTCTGTCCTACGGGAAGTTGCAACTGTCTAATTGGAGAATGTTATTTTTATTTGATTTATGTGAGTCACTTCATGCCTCTGCTTTGCAGTGCAACTCAATTTATATTGGCCCTAATGCCCTGCTAAATTTCGAGATGATGCTCCTATAGGGTAATGGTCATGGTTGTCTATGTCAGGCTTTCTGGCCTGCTGGCGGGGAACGAAATAGCACCATACCTTATGATTGTCTTAAGGTATGGCGGGTTCTAAAGTTGGCTGGGAGAACATATTAAAGACGTGTTTACTCTGAGGTGAAAAATAGCCATGGATATTCAACAAGCGGCAGAGCGAATTTTGAGCCAGGTTGGCCCTCGCCGACGGTTTTTGCCTAGGTGGATAGCGGTAGGACTACTCACAGTCGTAGGGATTTTAGGGCTGAGCATGGGGGGAATATTCCCAGCTTGGTCTACGGCCCCTACGCCTCCGCGTCTGGTACCCGCCATTCTCAACGGCAACCCCATCCACGTTCTCTACGTTACCCGCAGCAACGACACCGTTTTGGTGCGGTGCTACCCTGGCTTCCAGCCCTCTTTGGCGCTGATCAACCAGGAGGGACGTCTCACCTGCATTAACCCAAATCCCTAGTAGAAAAGCGGAGAACAACCCAAACCTAGCCCCTTGGGATCAGTTATCTCAGGGGGCCATTGGTGGCGAATATCGCGAATTAGGGCCAGCCTATCGGGTCGTTACCAAGGCAACACCGAGAACGATAAACCCAAGCCCTAGAACTCGCACTGGGGGCAGGGTTTCTCCAAAGAAGAAGTAACCGATTAACACTGAGGCTAAATAAATTAAAGATGCTGAGGGAGCCGCCACGCTGAGCTTGACCCGGGTGAGCAACAAAATGTAGGAAATGGCCCCAATGCCGTAGGCGGCGAGTCCAGCGATCAGGGCTGGGGTGGTAGCGATGCGTAAAATGTGACTGAGGGCGTTGTCGCCAGTCACTTGTCCTAGTTGCACCGCCCCCAATTTAAGAAAAAACTGCCCTAAACTGCTGGTGATAACCGAGATCAGCAGCAGGCCAAATTCCTGGGGAGTCACACCACAATCCTCCGATGTTTTTCGTATTACCTTAGGTTGATACTCTCACGGCTAAAGCCAGGGGGATACTTGGTTGGGCGGCCAGTGGGGTTTCGTTCCTTCGGCCCGACGCACCAACCGGATCCTGACGCACCACGGAGTTGAGTTTCTTGGCCAAGGGGAAGTCCTCCGCCCACGCCTTGCAAAGCATGTTGAGGCCGTACTGATCTACCCCTCGGTTGTCCATTCAATGGTGCAAAGCCTTATTGCAGATAACCTGGTCTGTCCGTACGGCTTTGTCTATGGCGGTAGTTTGGGCAGGCTTTCCCCGTGCCTTTAACTCTAGGATAATCATGCTCCTATACTGCCATATCCGACGTAAAACGGTGGCTAAAGCCCCATGGCGCGCCCATCCCACGCTTAAAAGACACGGGTTTTGCTTGCCGTCTGACGTGGGTTTTGCTTGCCAATTGATAAAGTCTCGAATCTGGCTGTAGTGAAAGCCCGTGCTCAAGCGTTGCAAACCCGTGCTTAGACAACGTCCGTGGCGGGGGCATAAAAGGCCAGGTGAGTGGTGCCATAGTGCTTTTGGCGCACCAGGATTAGCCCTGGGACCTCGGTGGTGGACTGCCAGCCGTTAGCCCCATGTTCCACGGCGATTTCTCCACTGGGCGTAAGGAGTCCGTATTTGACGATGCGATCAAGGACGGCTGGATACAGATCGCTGGTGTAGGGGGGGTCGAAGTAAATCAAATCAAAGGGCTGATGCTTCAGCCGCGAGAGTTGCTTCACCACATCGCCTTTAAAGAGTCGGATGGTTTGATTCGGCTGGGCTACCCGCTGCCAGTTTTCGCGCACCACGGCGTAGGCGTCCCCTGATTGCTCAATGCCCACTACCTCAGTGGCTCCCCGGCACAGGGCCTCGGCCC
>CAZWNR010000047.1:0-13820 GCA_964635665.1 uncultured bacterium
GCGCGCCAAGTACCAGCAGAAGTGGCAGTATCTACTCGTCGACGAGTTCCAGGAGGACGACGGCCCCACCGTCTTCCTCATCAGTCTCAAGACGGGTGGCGCGGGACTCAACCTCACCCGGGCGTCCTATGTCTTCCATTTGGATCCATGGTGGAACCCAGCCGTTGAAAATCAGGCCAGCGACCGTGCCCACCGCATGGGCCAACAACGCCCCGTCACCATCTATCGTCTAGTGGCCCAAAACACCATCGAAGAAAAAATTGTCGATCTACACAAACAAAAACGCGATCTGGCCGACAGCCTCCTGGAAGGCACCGACATGAGCGGCAAGATTTCCACCGACGAACTGTTGCGAATGATCAGCGAAGGATAGGCCAATGGGTATAGCCCAGGATGTGAATTGTCCCTCGGCCTAAGGGGGTAAAACGAGAACGAAACCCACACCAAGTCAGCCTTTAGCGAAAGGTAAAGGTATCAAGCCATGCGTCCGTTGTTTGGGGTAAAGTAAGTTCGCCGTTGAGATTTTGAAGTGGCGATAACCGAACGATATAGCGCACTAGGGTTAGGTTGCCATCGTCATCGTAATCCTGTTCAGGAATACCCCTTGTATAGTCTTCATATTCCTGGTCACTAAGGGTCATCAAGACCGTTAAGCTGAGAGGGTAGGCATAGACTTCCACTAAATACGAGTCGGGGGGAACATCGATAACCTGGAAGATTTCATAATGTTCCTCCGGTGGTTCTCCGGAAATAGCGTGGGCTAAATCCTCTGCCATGCAGCTACAAAGTAGAATGAGCTTTCCGCAGGGGATTTCTAATTTCCCTGTTAACTTAGCTTGCCATTCAGCTTCTTGTTGCGGAGTTAAATCGCCCACCACAAATAGTGTGCCACGATCAAGGGAGCAGTCGCCTTCAAAGAGAAGGGGCATACAGATGCCTTGGGATAGCAAGGGCACAATATCTTGAGCCATTCCATTCAAAACGATGTCAGAAATTTGGCTTGGCGTTAGGTTGCTGCCGCCTAAGCTGGCCGAGGTTAAGAGATAACCACCGCCATCACAAAAGAAATTAGGAGAAACGGGAATTTGCATAGGTGATGCTCACTTGTTAGCCTATGTTTGACCAAAAATACATGCTGGATTTCTTGCCTAAGATTTGCAGTTCAAAGGATTCTGTACAGGGAGCTTGAGCGAAGCCATAGCAGACATGTAGCGGCAGTAGATGTTCTTCTCGGGGATGACAGTAGCGGGCATGGGGCGCTTGTTCCCAATGGATCAGTCGTTGTTCTCGTTCTGCTTCAGAAATATCCGTGCTTGAGCAGGTTTCTATCAGCCAATCTTCAAAGGCTTCATTCATGGCTTTGGATTCAGGGGTTCCAGTTTTAAAGAATTCCCTGAGGTTGTGAAACGAAAATCCTGAGCCGATTACTAGTAGGTTGTCGTAGGTCAAAGGCCGCAGCACACGCCCTAAATGGATATGATCAGATGGGTTTAGGTTGTTGATCAGAGACAGTTGAACACAGGGAATATCCGCCTTAGGAAACATGATTTTTAATGGGACAAAAAGCCCGTGATCAAAGCCGCGATTGGCATCCAGGCGAGCCGGAACCTGGGCGGTGTTGAGTGCATTGTAAATCTGATGAGCGAGTGCAGGTTCTCCAGGGCATGGATATTGAATGTGATAGGATTCTTCCGGGAAGCCGTAGTAGTCGTAAATGAGTGGTGGATTGCCTCCTGCGGTAAGGACGGGTACATTCGACTCCCAGTGGGCACTGATGACCAGAATCGCAGAAGGTTGTCCTATTTTTGTCGCAATGGTTTTCAGGCAATCGACCATTTCGCTATGACGCCCATCCCCTAGTAAGGGCATTGGACCGCCACCATGGGATAGAAAAAGGATGGAAGGAGAATTTTCCATAGAATACCTGCTGATGCATGACTTTTAATTTTTTATTAAGCGCCATACCGCCAAATATGTCCCTCTATGGCGGCCAGTACCTAACCAGTTTGCGAAGTAGCCCTAATTTTTTAAGGAATTCATTTCGATGTTTGAAGAATAACACCACAGGCTTAGGGTACTATCTAGCAGATTTAAGGATTGAATGGGAGTATTGAACGTATAATTCGTCACCAGTGCTACATAATATTCCTAAATTAGGAATTATCCATTCCCCTATGGTGAGCTGCTAAAATCACCGGCCTATCCTTTATCGAAGGGAGGGTATACCTGTGTTGCCTGAGTCGTCGGAGCGGCCCTCGGAGTCGTCCTTACCTCCACCGCCAAACCTAGAGCCTGCCTCGTCCTTTACGCCCCCAGCCCAGGGCGCAGGGCTGTTTGATGACGAGGTGGAAGTCCGTCAACGCACCGGAACGGCTTGGATTATTGCATCGGGGCTAGTGCTGCTGATGGGGGTAGGGGGCTGGTTTGGCTATCGCGCTTGGAAGGGGAATCAGGTTGAGCCGCCTACCGTGGTGACAGAAACCGTGGGGCGGCAAACCCTGGAGGAACCCGTAACGGCCTCTGGCATGGTGTCTTTAGGCAATCAACAGACCCTTAAGTCGCCTGGGGAATTTACGGTGGAGGCGGTTTTGGTGCAGGCCCGGCAGCGAGTGAGCCAGGGGATGGTGTTGCTGCGACTACGGGCCAGGGGATTGGAGCAGCAGTTGGCCGAAGCCCGGCTTCAGGCGGATCTGGATCAGCTCAAGTATGAGCGGGCGCAGGAGGTACTGCAAGAAAAGCAGCGGGATGTGCAGCGGGCCGAGGCGGAACTGGAAGAATCGCAAACCCTGCTGGATCGGGGCTTTATTTCTGAAGATAACTACAACCAAGACCGTGATGATCTGGAGACTGCCCAGTCGGATCTGCGGGAGGCCCAGTTGTCCCTGCGGGAGGCGGAGGTAGAAATCCAGAAGAACCAGGTGACCCTAGCGAACATCCAGGCCCAGCTGGCCGATGCCGCAATTGTTGCCCCCTTCGATGCGGTGGTGCTGAATATCAACGTTCAAGATGGCCAGGGCTTGGCCAACGACACCACCCTCCTCACCCTGGGCGACCCTACCCAGGAGGTGGTCCTGTTCGACCTGATGCCCCTCGATGCCAACCAGGTCTCGGTGAATATGCCCGTGCGGATTAGCATCATTGGCCCCAACCCAGATCCGTTGCCCGGTCGGGTGATTAGCATTGCCCCCCAGGCCGTATCAGGCGACAATACCGGAGACAGCGGCGACCCCTCCCAGGCGAAGGTGCAGGCGGTGGCTCAGTTGGATAGACCGAGCGGCACCCTCATCCCTGGCAGCCAGGTCAGTGTTGAGGTCATCCTAGTACAGCGGCCCAACGTGATCGCCATTCCCCTTTCGGCCCTGCAACAGGATGAAGACACCCCCTACGTTTGGGTGCTGCGGGACGACAACACCGTGGAAAAACGACCCGTTGTCACCGGGCTAACCACCCTGGATGCGGTGGAAATTACCTCTGGCCTGCGGGAAAGCGAAACCATTATTCCCAGCCCAGCCCCACCCCTGACTGACGGTATGGTGGTCAGCCCCGATGGCCCCGATGCCGAGGCTCCCCCTCAGCCTGAATAGCCCTGTTTACATCGAGTTTTTACACAGCGTTCTGCCCCCTAGCCATGGCGCTTTCTCCCCTCGATCTCAGTGTTATGACCCTACGCGCCCTCAGCGGCAACTGGGTACGATCTAGCCTCACCGCTCTCAGCATTTTTATGGGGGTTGCCGCTGTCAACGCCACCCTCAACATCGAAGCCATCAGCCGCCAGGTCATTGCCGACCGCCTAGCCGTCATGGAAAGCCCCGGTTTTGACCCCTACATCTACGCCGAGGACAGACCCGACCCAGCATGGGACGATGCGGTGATGGCCGAGGTGGAGCGTTCTATCCCCCAGGTGATTGGCATCAGCCGTACGACCTGGATTTGGGGTGGAGAGGTACAGTATCTGGGCAGAACTCCCCCAGAGGCAGCTAATGTGCAGGCGGTGTCCATCAACCATCAACGGGCCACGGGACGGCGCATTATTGACGGGCGCTTTTTTGATCAGGCCGACTTTGACAACTATCGAGCCGTGGTGGTCATCGACGAGGTGCTAACCCAGCAGCTTTTTGAAGGACAATCTCCCCTGGGGGAAAGCATTTTTATCAACAACAACCGCTTCACCGTGATTGGCATTATTCAAAGTAAACCCATCTGGGAGGATGGCAAGCCCAATGGAACGGTTTGGATGACCGAAGCCTACGGCAACCTCTTGCAGGGGAGGGATGGCTATAGCCAGGTGCGGGTGGCCCTCCGTAGCCTAGACAACTACGCCCAGGTAGAGGAACACTTGACCGCCAAGCTGCAAGAGCTGTTTCCGGGCTATGAGGTGTTTTTATGGGGTAATGTGGCGGGCCTCTACGAAGAACAGCAACAGCAGCAGGCGTCTATTCGGGTGCTCAAGGGGGTAGGCTTGTTGGCCTTGGTGATTGGGGGGGTAGGCATTGCCAACATCACCATTGCCGCCATCATGGAGCGCACCCGAGAAATTGGCCTACGTCGGGCCATTGGAGCCACGGATTTAGAAATCATGGCTCAGTTCATCGCCGAAGCGGCCCTGCTGAGTTTGATTGGCGGCACGGCAGCCGTCGTGGCGGTTCACTTTGCCACCCAGGCCGCCACCACCACAGTTTTTGAAGCCCCCTACCAATTTCGGCCCCAGGATGCCGCCCTATCCATGGGAGCTGCCTTTGTGATTGGGGTGGGTTCTAGCCTGCTACCCGCCCTGCGCATTACCCGTATTGACGTGGTTCAAGCCCTGCGCGGTGAGTAGGGTTGGCCCTCGGACTATTCAATCCTCTAGGGGCTGATACCACCTAGGAATTTGGGGCAGGGTTGTATAGCTTGGTCTCAAACCTGGGAACGCTAGGCACAGGTCTGTAATTTTTTGGTTTTGGCGATGACTCAACCCATGATTTCAGCCATCATCTGCACCCACAACCGAGCAGACTACCTGGGGGCAGCCATTGACAGCCTGTTGGGCCAGACCTATGACGCCTACGAAATCATTGTGGTAGATAACGCCTCCACCGACGGCACTCGGTCTGTGGCGGAAGCTCGGCTACCCAATCCCAAAATCACCTACGTTTATGAGAGTACCCTAGGACTTTCAGCGGCCCGGAATCGGGGTGCCCAGGAGGCCCAAGGGGAAATTCTCGCCTACCTGGATGACGATGCCGAAGCCTCACCCCAGTGGCTGGTAGCCCTAGCCGAGGTGTTTATGGCTAACCCCAAAGCGGCCATTGCCGGGGGATACGTCAGTCTGCTGTGGCCTCCGGGCCAAACGGCTCCCCGCTGGTTGTCTCCGGCCCTGGCGGAATGTTTGGGGGCCTACGATCTGGGGGATGCCATAGGGCCCATCACCCAACCGGGGCATACCCCCAGGGGCCTCAACTACGCCGTTAGAAAAGACTTCTTGCAATCCGTCGGGGGCTTTGATCCCCAGCTTGGCCGGGTGGGCAAAAACCTGCTCTCCAACGAAGAACTGCACCTTACCCAACAGGCGCTTCAGGCGGGGTATGCGGTGCTGTATGTTCCCGAAGCCAAGGTGGCCCACAATGTCGCCCCAGAACGGCTTCACCGCCGCTGGTTTTTGCGCCGCAGTTGGTGGCAGGGCATTAGCGAATGCTACCGCGAACACCTCACGGGTGCCCTCACCGGGCAGCGCTGGCGATCCCGCAGTATCTCCCTGCTGCGGGGGCTGGGCAAAGCGGTTAAATACTGGCGCGACCCCGCCCTGCGCTTCGATAACCTTGTCTATGCCTACGGCCAACTGGGCTACCTGATCAGCGGCCTACGGTATCGGTTCGCGCCACCTAATCCCAGTGTACGGGCGCACTGCTGTGCGCCCCAACCCAATCCAGATTTACGGGCGCACAGCGGTGCGCCCCTACGGGAATCGCATCCCAAAACCTCCCATTCCTGATGCCTGCCTCACGGTGGGAGCACAATCCTTCGGTCTCCCCCATCCCCTAGCCCCTGTTCCCTCATCCCTACGCCAAACCATGACCTCCCCCAAAATCCCTGTCTCCGTCCTCATTCCTGCCAAAAACGAAGAACAGAATCTTCCAGCCTGCCTTGCCAGTTTGGAACGGGCTGCGGAGATTTTTGTGGTCGATTCCCACAGCACCGACCAAAGCGAAGCCATCGCCACCGCCGCTGGGGCCAAGGTGGTGCAGTTTGACTTCAACGGCCACTGGCCCAAAAAGAAAAACTGGGCCTTGGAGAACCTACCCTTCAGCCACGACTGGGTGCTGATTGTGGACTGCGACGAACGCATTCCTCCCGAACTGTGGGATGAGATTGAAACAGTTATTCAAACCCCCGATTTCGATGGCTATTACCTAAATCGGCGGGTGTTTTTTCTGGGTACTTGGATTCGCCACGGGGGCAAATATCCCGACTGGAACCTGCGCCTGTTTCGCCATGCCAAGGGTCGCTACGAAAACCTGCAAACCTCAGATATTCCCAACACCGGGGATAACGAAGTCCACGAGCACGTCATGATCGAAGGCCCTGTGGGCTACCTCAAAAACGATATGCTCCACGAGGATTTCCGCGACCTCTACCACTGGCTGGCCCGCCACAACCGCTACTCCAACTGGGAAGCCAGGGTGTATTACAACCTGCTGACGGGTATGGGCGACGGCGGCACCATTGGCGCAAATCTGTTTGGCGATGCGGTGCAGCGCAAGCGCTTTTTGAAGAAAATCTGGGTGCGACTGCCCTTCAAGCCCTTGCTACGGTTCCTGTTGTTCTACGTCTTTCAACTGGGCTTTTTGGATGGCCAAGCGGGCTATATCTACGCCCGACTGCTGAGCCAGTATGAGTATCAAATTGGCGTCAAACTCTTTGAACTGCGGCGGTTTGGTGGCCAGTTGAATGTCTCCCCAAAAACCGAAGCCCCCAGCCCAGAACCAGTAGATCGCAAGCCCGCCCTTTCGCCGTAACCTAACCCATTCTTCTCACTAGGCAGACCCGTGCCCTGCACCCCAATCCTCTTCAGAGGATTTCAGCTTTGAGCCTTGGACGTTCAGTCCTTGGCTCCCCGGCCAAAACCACCAGGGAGTGAACTCCCTGGCTCATAACCAAAGTCTGCTAAAGCAGACTGAAGACAGTTTCCGTAGGCTTGTGTATAAGCCGTAGCCTTCCCTGGGAGAGGGGCTGGGGTGAGGGCGGCGGGAACTTTGTGTAGACGAATCAACCCATCACCCCTAGATGATCACCATGGCCAATTCCTGGGTAAACCTCGACACCTACGACCAATCTTGGTACAACCCTGGCCGACCGAAGGGGGTCATTATGCTGTGGTGGTTGCTGCAAGCGCTGGTGTTTCCCCTCACCCTCCATGCCCACCATGCCCCTCGGCGGTGGCTGCTGCGACGGTTTGGGGCCAAGATTGGCCAGGGGGTGGTGATTCGCCCCACGGCAAGGTTTACCTATCCCTGGCACATCACCCTAGGCGACCATAGCTGGATTGGCGACGATGTGGTGCTCTACAGCTTGGCCCCCATAACGATTGAGGATCACTGCGTCGTTTCCCAAAAGAGTTACCTCTGTACGGGCAGCCATGACATCCACGATCCCCACTTTGGTCTTCAGGTGGCCCCCATCATCCTAGAGCCAGGGGTTTGGGTGGCGACGGATTGCTTCATTGCCCCTGGGGTCACCGTGGGGGCCAACAGCGTGGTGGGGGCGCGGAGCAGCGTGTTTAAGTCTCTGCCTGCGGGGCAAATCTGCTACGGCAACCCCTGTCGGGCCATGGCCCCTAGGGTGATGAATCCTCCTGAGGCTGGTGGGTAGCGGTGGATTCTCCTCGCCCAGGGTTCCAATTTTCAGTCGATCACAAACATGCCCTTTTGCCGGGATCTAGCCCACCCTGACGTTTTGGGCCAACAGTGCAGGGGCAGAGCCGGAAATCTAGACGACCCGCTTACTATGGTAGAGAAAGCGTTACTCCGAACCGACCCCGTGGCTGATTCCCCCTTCCTAGACGAAACCCTGCTGTTCGAGCCTACTCCTGCCACGGAGGACGCCCTAGCCGTCATTTTTGCCTTTCCTAATACCTACAGCGTCGGCATCACCAGCCTGGGCTATCAGGTGGTGTGGGCCACCCTAGCCCGTCGCGCCGATGTGGCAGTGAGTCGTTTGTTTATGGATCACCAGGAACCGCTGCCTGCTCGGCCCGATGTGGTGGGGTTTTCCCTGTCCTGGGAGTTGGACTATGGCAATGTGCTGACTCATTTGGAGAACCTGCATGTGCCCATCCATGCGGCGGATCGGGAGGAGGCGCACCCCATCGTCTTTGGCGGTGGCCCGGTGCTGACCGCCAACCCAGAACCCTTCGCTGCCTTTTTTGATGTGATTTTGCTGGGGGATGGTGAAACCCTGCTGGATGATTTTTTTGATCAGCTCAACGCCCTCAAAGCTGCTTCTCGTCAGGAAAAACTGCGTCACCTGGCCCAAATGCCGGGGGTCTATGTGCCTGCCCTGTATTGCCCGGTTTACGCTGACCCCACCGGGCCGATGGTGGCCATTGAACCCATCGACGACGGCATCCCCGCCCAGGTGCAAAAGCAAACCTATCGCGGCAATGTGTTGTCCACCTCCACGGTGGTGACGCCCCTGGCCGCCTGGGAGAACATCTTCATGGTGGAAGTGGTGCGAAGCTGCCCGGAAATGTGCCGCTTTTGCCTCGCCAGCTACCTCACCCTGCCCTTTCGCACCGCCAGCTTAGAAGGATCTCTGATTCCTGCCATCGAACGCGGCCTAGCGGTAACGGATCGCCTGGGTTTGCTCGGCGCTTCCGTCACCCAGCACCCGGAATTTGACACCCTGCTGGACTACCTCAACCAGCCCCAGTTCGACCAGGTGCGGCTCAGCATTGCCTCGGTGCGTACCAACACCGTTAACCCCAAGCTGGCAGAAACCCTGACCCGCCACGGCACCCGCTCCGTCACCATTGCGGTGGAAAGCGGCTCGGAACGGGTGCGCCACATCGTCAACAAAAAGCTGGCCACCGAAGACATCGAAGCCGCCGCCGTCAACGCCAAAGCCGGAGGGCTGAGTGCCCTCAAACTCTACGGCATGGCAGGCATTCCCGGTGAAGACATGGCAGATTTAGAACAGACGGCGACCATGATGCAGCGCCTCAAAAAAGCCGCCCCTGGCCTGCGCCTCACCCTCGGATGCAGCACCTTTGTCCCCAAGGCCCACACGCCCTTCCAGTGGTACGGCATCAACCGCGAGGCGGAAAAACGGCTGAAGTTTCTGCAAAAACAGCTCGGCAAAATCGGCGCAGACTTTCGGCCCGAAAGCTACAACTGGTCGGTGATTCAGGCCCTCATTTCTAGGGGGGATCGCCGCCTTACTCCACTTTTGGAACAGGTGCGCCACTACGGCGACTCCCTCGGCAGCTACAAACGGGCGTTTAAGGAGATGAAGGGAGATCTTCCAACCTTGGATTACTACGTCCACGACACCTGGCCCACCGACCAACCCCTGCCCTGGGATCATCTGCAAGGCCCCCTGCCCAAGGCTACCCTGGTTAAGCACTTGGCCGAAGCCCAATCCCTGATAGTCACTCCCCAGCCCGTTGCCTAGCCTCTGGGCTGGCCTACGGTGATTTTTCTGTGGCGGCCTCGGCTCAGGTAATGTGTCAGACGATACCTGAGTGACGAAGACAGTCTGATACTAAGGCAATGTGCTAATGTCCTGAGTGTTTGACCCATGTTTCCGTTACTCCATGCAACAGTTTAGTCTTTCTCCCTCTGCCCTGGTATCTAGCCTCTGGCAACACCGAGACCTAGTGAAGGTACTTACCCAGCGGGATGTGGTTGGGCGCTACAAAGGATCGAGCCTGGGGTTACTGTGGTCATTCTTTAACCCGCTGTTTATGCTAGCGGTTTATACCTTTGTCTTCAGCGTGGTGTTTCAGGCCAAATGGGGCCAGGGGAACGATTCCCAAGGCGAATTTGCTTTAGTTCTGTTTGCTGGATTGATTGTCTTCAACTTTTTTTCAGAATGCGTGAACCGAGCTCCAACACTAATTCTGAATAACGTCAGCTATGTCAAAAAGGTAGTCTTTCCCCTCGAAATTTTGCCCTGGGTTTCCATCGGCTCAGCCCTATTCCACACGGTGGTTAGCCTAGGCGTATGGCTGATGTTTTATATGCTGCTGTTTGGGGCTCCCCAGCCGACAACCTTGCTGTTTCCCGTCATGTTTCTTCCGGTGATTTTACTCACCGCTGGCCTCAGTTGGTTTTTAATGGCCTTGGGGGTATACGTGCGCGACATTACCCAGGTGGTTTCTCTGTTTACCACTATGATGATGTTTCTATCGCCCATCTTTTACCCCATTGAAGCCCTGCCGGAGGAATTTCAACCGCTGCTGCTACTCAATCCCCTCACCCCCGCCCTGAGCAGTGTTCAAGGGTCGCTGATGTGGGGACAGATGCCCCATTGGCCGGACTGGATTCGTTACTTGCTGGGGTGTGGCATCATCGCCTGGGTGGGGTTTGTCTGGTTTCAAAAAACCCGCAAAGGGTTTGCTGATGTGCTCTAGTAACGGCGTGCCCCAACCGTGGGTCGCTGGCTCACTTCGGCCAACCGCTGCCATTCCTGCTGGAGGGACTGCTGGAGAGAACGGTTGAGGGGATCTAAACGAGCCGCCTTTTTCAGACAGGCTGAGGCCTTGGTAAAGTTGCCGTCGCTGATGACTGCCTGTCCCCAGCGATAGTAGGTAATGGCGTGCCACTGGCGAATTTCTGGATCGTTGGGGAAGCGATGGGCCAAGCCTTCTACTAAGGCCACCGCCCTGGGGTAGCGCTGGTTTTGTAGGAACGATTGCAGCTGAGTAAAGCTGCTCTGCTTCAGGTCTTGGTCGGCCTCAGACCCACCGGGGGACTGCTGAATGGGTGGCTGCGACGGGACCTGGGATACGTCTTTCTGAGTGGCTGAGTTCGCTGTTGCCGACCGAGTTGATGCTGACCGGGCGGACACCCTACGACCCGATGCTGCCGCCTTTGGCGTTGATGGGGCGGCCTTAGCTGAGGCCGTTGGGGAGGCAGGTTTTGAGACTATAGAGTCTGCTGTGGTCGCAGGCCGAGGGCTCACCTTAGACACGCCAGCGGGCAGCTCATCAGCAATGGCTTGGTAGGCCTGGGTAATTTGGACAAACTTTTCCTTGGCCAGGTGATCCCCCGGATTCACATCGGGGTGATACAGCCGCGCCAAGTTGCGATAGGCCAGTTTTACGGCCTCAAAATCGGCCCCGGTGCGTAGGCCCAAAATTCGATAGTAGTGTGCCGCCGCCATGGAATCCTACCTTTGGTGATTGCCCCGGTGACTGGATTCTAGCCTAAGGGACGCAGAGTCGTTAAGGTCGCCCCTATTCTGCCAACTTTCGGGAAAAATGACGCACTTTTTTATACCAAGACAGCCTAGAAAATCGGCATGAAAAAGGTGCGTTCCTGCCAAAACCTACTGTTGAGACAATAGACTTTCCAAGGAGGAACGCACCCTAGCAGGAGTTTCGTTCGGTTTGGCAATACAAAGGCAAACCCAACAGGAAAACGATAAAACGTTGCAGGATAGGTCGCCTTAGGCTAAATCGTCGAGGCCGCAGTGGTTGCGAGTTCCTGGCTGCGGTCTTCGATCACCTTGTCGATCAACCCGTAGGCGGCGGCTTCTTCGGCGGACATGAAGTAGTCGCGGTCGGTATCTTTTTCGATTTGCGCGATGGGTTTGCCGGTGTGGCGGGCCATCATTTCGTTGAGTTCCTGGCGCACCCGCAGGATCTCCTTGGCCTCAATGGCGATATCGCTGGCCTGGAGGCGTTGCCGTCCGGTGCCCCCCATGGGCTGGTGGATCATAATCCGGGAGTGGGGTAGGGCCAACCGCTTGCCGGGGCTACCTGCCGCCAGCAGGAAAGCTCCCATAGATGCCGCTAAGCCCAGGCAAATTGTCACCACGTCAGACTTGATGTACTGCATGGTGTCGTAGATGGCCATCCCCGCCGTCACCGAGCCACCGGGGGAGTTGATGTAGAGGTAAATGGGCTTGCTGTTGTCGTCGGAATCGAGATACAGCATGGCCGCCACGATGGAGTTGGCCAGGGTATCGGTGACTTCCTGCCCTAGGAAGATGATGCGCTCTTGGTTGAGGCGGGTGTAGATGTCCACCCACTGGCTGTATTGGCTACCGGGCAGACGATAGGGAACCTTGGGAGTACCGATGGGCATAGCGTTTTTGCAACCTTAAAACGAGAAACAACGTAGGTTTGAAAAATCCTGTGGCCAAATCTGAAGAACGTAGGGTGGGCACTGCCCACCAGGCTGAGAGCCTTCCGTAACCAAGACACTGCCTCCCAGGACGTAGGGCACTGCCCACCAGGCTAGGCAACTCCAGCGGGCATTTTGGGCAATTCCTTGCGGCTTTCGAGCACTCGGTCGATGATGCCGTATTCCTTGGCTTCTTGGGGGTTCATATAGAACATCCGATCCGAGTCGCGCATCACCTCGTCGATGGATTTACCTGTGCTGCGGGCCAAAATTCCCATCATGGATCGCTTGTTGTCGATCACTTCCTTGGCGCGAATTTCGATGTCGGTGGCTTGGCCTTGGGCACCGCTGCGGGGTTGGTTAAGCACAATCCGTGCGTGGGGCAAGCTGGCCCGATAGCCCTTGGTACCCGCCGCCAAAATCACCGCCGCCGAACCCATGGCCTGACCAAGGCAAATGGTATGAACAGGGGGCTTGATGTAGTTGATGGTGTCGCAGATGGCGAAGGCTTCGGTGTCGTAGCCGATCATGTTGCCGTCGTACCAAGAGGTGCCCGTGGAGTTGATGTAGAAGAAGATGGGCTTGTCTGGGTCGTCAAATTGCAGATAGAGCAACTGGGCAATAATTAGTTCGGTCACGTCAATGCCCACCTGTTGCTTGATGTCGTCGCCCGAAAACAGGGGCAGACCCAGGTAAACAATCCGCTCCTTCAGCAGCAGGGAGGGCAAATCTGGGGGCGGTGTGCGGTACATGGCGTCGCCATAGTAGGGGGCTTGCACAGCTTTAATTTCCATACTCATAGACCAAACCTGCCCAAATACGGGTTTTTAACAGTGTAACGCGCCAGTGAACTCGGTTCTACCTGGGGTGTGGCGGATATCCCTACCCGCCGATACTCATCGTGGCGGAACCTATTTTATCGGCACAGAAACCGGGTTTCTCGACTCAACAGCCCGTGATATCTGACAGCGAAACAGAGCCAGGTGCTCGACTGAACAGCCCATGATGTCGCGAGGGTAGCGAAACAGAAACCCGGTTTCTCGGTTCAACGGTACACAATGGTTGGCGGCGACGCAGAAACCGGGTTTTTAGACCTATTGCACCAATACTCTAAGCTAAACTGAGAGCACTATTAAGAAGTGTAACGACTATGGCAACCACGGTGGCAGGTGGCAGTCAAACGGTAAACGGCAAGCGTGTGGTGGTGATTGGAGCGGGGATTGGCGGACTTACAGCAGCAGCCCTTCTCGCTAGGCGGGGCTATGCCGTGCGCGTGTTTGACCAAGCCCTGGTAGCGGGGGGCTGTGCCTCTACCTTTCGGCGGCGGGGCTTTACCTTTGATGTGGGGGCAACCCAGGTAGCGGGCCTGGAGCCGGGGGGCATCCATCACCAAATTTTTACCGAACTGGATATTCTCCTGCCGGAGGCCACCTTCTGCGATCCCGCCTGTGCGGTCTTTTTGCCGGGGGAAGCCGAGCCGATTCAGGTGTGGCG
>CAZWNR010000048.1:0-13624 GCA_964635665.1 uncultured bacterium
CCCCTTTTGCGATGACCCCTTTTGCCAACCCTGGGCTAGGCCAAAGGGGGTACATTAGGGGACGAGGGTTTGTTAGGTTGCCATGCGAGTTGTTTTTTTGGGGACTCCCCACTTTGCCGTACCCAGTCTGAAGCGGTTGCTGGCGGAACCTGACCTTGACGTGGTGGCCGTGGTGACCCAGCCCGATAAACGGCGGGGACGAGGGGGAAAGGTGGATCCGTCTCCGGTCAAGCAGGTGGCCCTGGAGGCGGGCTGTCCTATCCTTCAGCCACGCCGCATCAAAAAGAATGAAGCCTGCCTTGTGGCCCTAGAAGCCCTCCAGGCCGATGCCTTTGTGGTGGTGGCCTATGGTCAAATTCTGTCCCAGCGCATTCTAGCGATGCCGCGTCTGGGCTGCATCAATGGCCATGGATCGCTGCTGCCCGCCTATCGAGGGGCGGCTCCCATCCAGTGGTGTATCGTCCATGGGGCCACCGAAACCGGCATGACCACCATGCACATGGACATCGGCATGGACACGGGGGCGATGCTGCTGAAGTCGCACCTGCCCATTGGCCTCCTGGATAACTTCTACGACGTAGCGGCGGCCCTGGCGGATCAGTGCGCCGACCTGTTGGTAGAGACTCTGCAAGGCCTAGCGGCCCATGCCCTCACCCCAGAACCCCAGGACGCGGCCCTGGCCACCTATGCGCCGCTGATTCAACGGGAGGACTATGGGCTGGACTGGAGCCAGTCGGCCCTAGATCTCCACAACCGCGTGCGGGGCTTTTATCCCAATGCCGAAACCACCCTGCGGAATCAGCCCCTCAAGGTGCTGGCTACGGTTCCCTTAGGATCGCCCTACTGGGTCATGCTGCCTCCTGAAGTCGCCACGCTACGGCCTGTGGTGGAGGCTCTGGATATCCCCGCTGCCCAGCCTGGTCAGGTGGTGGGTCTGCTGAAGGGCCATGGCCCCCTGGTGCAAACCGGGGATGGTTGGCTGCTGTTGAGCGAGGTTAAACCCAGCGGCAAAAAGGCTCAGCGTGGCCACGATTTCGTGAACGGTAGCCGCCTTGCGGTCGGTGAGTGGCTGGGGAAAGCCCCTGGGACATCCTAGAGAACTCAATTTCCCAACCCTTCAACCCGATCTACGGATTCGATATCCTCCAAGTCACTGGATTTCGTTAAGAGAAGCTTAAGTTTCTTGCATCTGGCACGGGGATAACCGTCAACCGCAAAATAATCTTCCACAATGGAGAACGACATCCTCAGCGGGAGTGATGCCAATGCCCCCTTCGATCCAGCTTCCCCCAGCCAGCCTGTCTACCCCCAGCGACCCCCCAGCCCACTGCCCCATCCACCATGTGCTGTCCTACATTGGCAACAAGTGGGCGATTTTGATTTTGCGAGAGCTGTTCCAGGGCAACCGCCGTACCAATGAGTTTCTGGCGGCCCTGCCCGGTATCAGCACCAAAACCCTGACTGCCCGCCTGCGCGAACTGGAGCGCTATGGGTTGGTCACCCGCACGGTGTTCCCAGAGGTGCCGCCTCGAGTGGAATATTCCCTGACGGCCAAGGGGCGAGAAATTCAGCCCATCATGGTAGCCCTGAGCCAGGTGGGGCAGCACTGGCTGGTTCACCGCCCTCCCGGCACCGCTCCATCGTTCTACGGACAAAAGCGCTGAGCATTCCCCCCTGCTCTAGCCTTGTACCCACGCTAATTGGGTAACCCCGACTCCTGGCCTGTACCCCCGATAGCTCACAGGCAGGATGGTAGGGTGCCTGTGGGCTTATCCCCCGCTTGTCAACGCCCTGATCGCTTGAATGGGCCGCCGTGCCCTCCAGGGAAGTCGAGGATGGCCAGGCAGAATTTGGTCTGAGCTTTAGGGGCTTTGCAGGTAGGATTCTACCGCTGCCGCCCAGCCCGTCGGAGCCGGGGCCGGAGCCACCGCCCATCCCCGGCTAGCTAGCTGAGGATGAGGGCCATTGGTGCCGGGTAGGATGATCGGGTGATCCACCGCCTCCAGCATGGGAATGTCGTTGGGGCTATTACCCAGGCCTATCGTAACGGGGGCATCCTGGGGGTGAGCCCTTTGGTAGAGCCTGACGAGGTGGCGCACCGCCTCCCCTTTGCCCGCCATGCCGCCGATCAGGTGTGAGAACCGATCCCCCAGCACCACTCGGAAGTCTAGGGCCTCCACTGCCCCTTGCAGGTCGTCGGGGGAGACATTCTTGGGGGTCATAAAGGGTTCGCTAAACTCCCGCGCCTTAGCCTGCTTGGCTGCCTCAGGGGGCAGCCCAGTCATCTGCGCGATCTGATCAACGCTCCAATCGCCAAAGCCCTTCAGGGGTCGCCCCAGATCTTGGGCAATGGCCTTCAGCCCAGCCCGTGCCGTCACATAGTTACAGCCTAGGGCCACTACCCGATAGTCGCCGTCGTCCTCCCCCTCCGGTAGGGCAAAGGGCAGGCCCGTTTTGGGGAAGTAGATGGCGCTGCCATTCTCCACCACAAAGGGATCCCGTAGGCCCAGGGTTTGCCGCAGATTCTCCACCTCAGATCGGGTTTTGCTGGTCACCGGAATCACGGGAATGGCTTGCTGGGCAAGGGCGGCCAGCCTGGGCAGCGCCGCTTGATAGTCGTAGGTCTCGGCATTGAGCAGAGTGCCATCGAGATCGGTAAAAATCAGGTAAGGCATAGGCGGTAGCCCCATCGGTATGGGTTCATTGTCGTTTAATTGTGCCCTTTAATAAAAAGATGCCCGTCCTTTCCTGTGTCGATTCCTCACCCATGATCTCCCCTACCGCTGTCCGTTCCTCCGTTGACCCAGCGTCCTTACTTGTGGCCCTGGTCGGCGATGTCCACGATCAATGGAGCGAGGCTGATGCCCTGGCGCTGCATCGTCTCGCGGTGGATTGCGTGCTGTTTGTGGGCGACTTTGGTAATGAAGCGGTAGAGCTAGTGCGCCAGATCGCGGCGATTGATCTCCCCAAGGCGGTAATTTTGGGCAATCACGATGCCTGGTATAGTGCCACTCCCTGGGGGCAAAAGAAATGTCCCTACAATCGCCAGCAGGAGGACTGGGTAGCCCAACAGCTCCAGGCCCTTGGGGATTGCCACGTTGGCTATGGATATTTGGATCTACCTCAGTTTGGCCTGTCGGTGGTGGGTGGACGCCCCTTTAGCTGGGGAGGGTCGTCCTGGACAAATGCTCCGTTCTACGCGGAACGATACGGCGTGCAGAATCTTGAAGAATCCACGGTACGGCTGTGTCAGGCGGTGGAGGCCACCCGCTACAACGACCTCATTTTCATCGGCCACTGCGGCCCCCAGGGCTTGGGTAGCCATCCAGAGGATCCCTGTGGACGGGACTGGAAACCCCTGGGCGGCGACTTTGGCGACCCCGATTTGGCCGCCGCCATTGCCTATGCTAAACAGCAAGGAAAGTCCGTGCCCCTCGTGGCCTTTGGTCACATGCACCACACCCTGCGGCACCGCAAGGATCAGCTGCGCCGTCAAATCCACTGGGATGCAACCACCTGCTACCTGAACGCGGCTAGGGTGCCCCGCTGGCGGCAGCAGGAAGGACAGACCCAGCGCCACTTCGCCCTAGTTACCCTCCGGGCCAAGCAGGTGGTACAAGCTCGCCACGTTTGGGTGGATGACCAGCAGGGCATCGTCCACCAGGTTGATCTGGTCAGTCAGGCGGCGGCGGATGATGATCGGGAGATCCCCTTAGCGCTGAGTTCTGGCTTCACCCTACGGCACGGGGATCTCTAGCGGTATACTCAAGCCATAGCGATCCTCACATCCGCCCATGCAATATCTGGCGAAGGTGCACAAAAAAGCATTCCTCGGCGGGGCCGAACTGGCGCTGTTAGCGGTGCGTACCTCCGAAGACACCTGGGAGCGGATCCAAACCGAGCGTCTTGTGGAAACGACCCGGCTGCTGGCGTTTCAGGAGGGCAACCTGGTTTTGGTAGAACTCGACGGTCTCAATCAAATTACGGCGGTGGAAGACGCGATTCCCTGGCTCCTAGATGTCGTGGAACAATACCTCAGCTATGGCATGACCCCCTCTGCCCTAGAACAAGAAATTGAGCGAGCAGAGCGGTGGCGGCAATCCCTGACCTTGAAGAGTCAGGAGGTGGATCGCCGAGCCCTAGAAACCGCCGCCCGTCGAGATGAAATCCAAGAGCTAGAGCGTAACCTCAAGCAGGAGCGAGAAGAACTAGAGCAGCGTTGGGAGGTTCTGCGGGATCAGCTATCTAAGCTCGATCAATCTCCGTTGCCTTAGCATTCCCTTCCAGAAGCACTGCGGTCTGTACATACGTTTCCTTGTATACGGTTCTATACCTTGGTTCGCTGAGGGTTGATCTTCCCCTACCCCGTTCAAAAGAGGGGAAATTAGAGGCAGAGGATTGAACGGTCTGACCTATCCCAAACGGAAGCTCGGCGATCTGAGGGCAGATGGAATCTAGTGACCTAGGCCACCTGTAGGGTTGACTCCGGTGCCAGGTCGTTGATGGCCATGTCGCACACCTCGACATGGGTGGTGCCTTCGGTACAAAGGGCAATGGCAATGAGTTCATCGAGGCGATCACGACACTCAACCTGTCCCCCCAGCAGGATCACCCCACCCCGCTGCTTGATCGTCACCTTGGCCGCCTCGACCCGTCCCCATCGCTCCTTACAGCGAGCCTGAATTCGCTTGGCCAGGCCATAGTAGTCATACTCTCCCTGCAAGCCCACCCGTTCTGGAGGGATGGTGGACAAATCAAACCGATCTACGCCCTGGAGAGTAGCGCTGGCGTAGCAGATGCCGCGAATGAGATGACCAGCAACGACTAACGACTGCAAACCCTGAGCCATGTTCGCCTTCCTAAAGCTCTGACACCTATCATCAATCAACTACAATACGCACGAAGCACCCCGGCTATAGTGATTCCGATCACATCCATCCCGGTATAACCACTGACATTGTAGCTGTACTTGGCTAGAATTATAAACTTATTATGAAGTTTTCCTAAAGATGCTTCGTATCTAGCAGTACGATTTGCCCCATAATCGGCTTGGGCGTCTTCCTAGGCGCACTGAGAGGATCAATCCCTCGAGCCTTCAACGCCGTTGTCTCCGCCCCGATCTGTGGTGATCGGTGTAAACCCTTACATCAATGGAATCAACGCCCGTGGGGAATTGCGAGGTCTTGGGCTGCGATGTTTGGGTAGGTGAGGACAGGCGATCAGCGGTTAGTTTGGCCTCAGGACTGGGAGTCAATGCGCCCGGCAAGGTCGGTCTATGGAGATCAATCTGTGAAGGCGATCAATCTGTGAACTTTAGTCGATGGCGGTAGTTGGCGACCGACTCCACAATGCCTAAGGCTATGAAGTTCGTTAGCATGGCTGACCGTCCGTAGCTCATCCAGGGGAGGGGAATTCCGGTGATGGGGGCAAGGCCAATGGTCATACCAATGTTGATGACAATATGGAAGGTCAGCATCGAAAAGACCCCAATGGCTAGGAGGGACCCGAAGTTATCCTTGGCGTTTTGGGCAATGATTAAAATCCGAAAGCAGATGATTAGGTAGGTAATCAGTACCGCGACACAACCCACCAGACCCCACTCTTCTCCTACCGCAGAAAAGATAAAGTCTGTATGCTGTTCGGGGATAAAGTTAAGCTGGGTTTGGGTGCCGTCGCCTAAACCCTGCCCCCAGAGTTTTCCGGCCCCAATGGCAATGCGAGATTGAATGAGGTGATAGCCGCCGCCGAGGGGGTCTTTGTCGGGGTCTAAAAACAGAATGAGGCGATCTTTTTGGTAGTCGTGGAGTAAGCCCCAAAAGACCTGACCAATCTTTCCAGAGATTAGGTTAATGGCTGTGGCAAGTAAGGTGCAAAACCAGCGCCAAGGTAAGGTAAACCAAGCCGTTAAGCCCATGCCTACACACCATAGCAGCCACACTGGTATCGAAAGGTTAAACAAGATAGCGGCCACCAAGGGCGAGGCTAACAACAGCAGCCAACCTGGTTTACAGTTGGCCCAGTACAACATTCCCATCACAATGACCCCAAAGACCAGGGAGGTGCCGAGGTCGGGCTGAATGAAGATGAGGATCCAGGGTAGGGCGGTAATACCTAAGGCGGTGAATAGGCCCCATAAACTAGAGGCATCGCGCCGACTGAGTTGGGCCGCTAGGGTAATAATTAAACCCACCTTGGCAAACTCGGAGGGCTGAATATAAAACCCCCCAATGCCGATCCAAGACTGTGCCCCCGAACCCACGGTACCAATCAACATCACGAGGATGAGAGAGGCATTGACAATGGCGTAGATAATCCAGTTCCAATCCTGCAAAACCTCATAGCGCTGACGGGAAATCCACAGGGCTAACCCTAGGCTAAGTAGCCCCATGATGAAATGGTTAAGGTCGTAGCGAAAGCCATCATCCATGCTGCGCTGAACACTGTTGAGCAACACGCAGGAAAACAGAACCAGCAGGCTGGGCATGACAAAGAGAAGCCAATCTACCCCCTGCCAACTGTTCGCCAGGGATCGCCAATTGCGTTGAAGGTTGAAATCTAGCATGGTGGAAACGGTTAAGAGGCCAATGGGGTTGGGTTAGGCGATCCGCTTGTTGGGACAAGCGCGGCCCACCCAATCTTGGAAGACGCAACCCTAGGGGCTAATTCGTCAAAGCGGCTACGGAGACCTTGGCCGCTAGTTGTTGAGCAATGGCCTTCAACGCCTGGGCCGAAGCGGAATTGGGGAACTGCACCACAATCGGCACCCCTTGGTCGCCGCCTTCGCGCACGCTGGTTTCCAATGGCACGCAGCCCAGCAGGGGCACACTCAGGTCGGCGGCAATCTTTTCGCCCCCGCCGGAACCAAAAATGTCGTAGCGCTTGTCGGGGGCATCGGGGGGGATGAAGTAGCTCATGTTTTCCACGACGCCCAGCACCGGCACGTTGAGCTGCTGGAACATGCGCAGCCCCCGACGGGCATCGGAAATCGCCACATCTTGGGGCGTGGAGACAATCACCGCCCCGGCCATGGGCACCGCCTGGGCTAGGGTAAGCTGGGCATCGCCCGTGCCGGGGGGCATATCCACAATCAGGTAGTCCAACTCGCCCCACTGCACCTGGTAGAGAAACTGGCGAATCACGCCGTTCAGCATGGGGCCACGCCAAATCACAGGCTGATCGCGGTCAATCAAAAAGCCCATGGAGACCATCTTGACCCCGTGGTTAAAGGCGGGCTCTAGCACCTCCCCCTGGGGGCCTTGGCGCACCATCACGTTGGCCTCGCTGAGGCCCATCATCATCGGGGCGTTGGGGCCGTAGATATCGGCGTCGATCAACCCCACCTTGGCTCCGGCCTGGGCCAGGGAAACCGCCAGGTTAACCGCTACGGTGCTTTTGCCCACGCCCCCCTTACCACTGGAGACCGCCACAATATTTTTCACGCCATCGATGCCCGTGCGGTCGGGGAGAGACTTCTGCTGGGGCGTTTCGGCGGTCACCTCTACCGTCACCGTGGTGACTCCCGGCAGGGTTTTCACCGCCTTTTCGCAGTCCTCCACAATGAACTCGCGCAGGGGGCAGGCGGGGGTGGTCAGCACCAGGGTAAAGCTCACCTCGCCATCCTGGATGGCCACGTTGCGAATCATGTTCAGTTCCACCAGGCTCTTTTGTAGCTCTGGATCTTGAACGGGGCGCAGTACCTCCAGCACGGAGTCGGGACTTAGGGTTAGGGTCATGGGGTGGACGCGGCTTAACAGTCATTTACCTACCCTATCTTAAGGGGCACCGTCACCGATTTGGGCCTCTCCTTAGAACGAGCCGCTTCTAGAACGAGTCATCCATGCCCGCCGAAACCCGCCTAAAGTCCGCCCGATCAGGCCTAATTCAGCCAATCGATTGGGGCTGTCGCGGTGAACGATTAGCGTTAACTATAGGCGTATCCGCCCTAGATTGCTGCCAGCCCCTAGGGAGACAGGCGGGATACCTGCCAGCCCGATGCAGTGGCGGCATCAGGTGAGTAGAGAAATCGGTCGTGGAGGCGGCTGGGGCGACCCTGCCAAAACTCAAAGCTGTTGGGTTTGACACGGTATCCGCCCCAAAAGTCGGGTAGGGGAATGTCTTGGTTGAGGAAGCGCTGTTTCATCTTCTCGAACTGCATTTCCAGCAGTTGCCGGGAGGAAATGATCTGACTCTGCTGAGATACCCAGGCCCCCAACTGGCTACCCCGAGGCCGAGAGGTGAAGTATTTAAAGGACTCGGCGGCGGAAATTTTGCTGGCGGTGCCCGTAATGGCCAACTGCCGCTCTAGGGCATACCAAGGAAACAGCATCGACACCTGAGGATTTTGCTCGATGTGCTGGGCTTTGCGGCTGCCGTAGTTGGTGAAGAACACAAAGCCGTCCCGGTCAAAATACTTCAGCAGCACCGTGCGCTGGTAGGGGTGGCCTGCGGGCGACACCGTGGACAGCACCAGGGCGTTGGGTTCCAGCAGGTCGGCATCGCAAGCCTGCTGGAACCAAAGGGTGAATTGGTCAAAGGGGTCAGGGGCCAAATCGGGTAGATCTAGCCCCCGCTGGGTGTAGTCGCGGCGGAGATCGCTAATGTCCATGGGGGGGAGAACTTAGGCTTCAGGGGTTCTGGATTTGGGGTTCGGGACTAGGTGTTGACGATCTCGACGAGGGCGTCTTTGACGTCGGTGTATTGGTACTGAAATCCGGTGGCGGTGGTGCGGGTTGGGAGCACCTGCTGGCCCTCTAGGACGACCTGCGCCCCGTCGCCTAGGATGGTTTCAAGCACAAAGTCGGGCACGGGTAGCCAGGAGGGTCGATTCAGCACCTTACCCAGGGTTTTGCAAAATTCGCCCATGCGCACGGGGTTGGGGGCGGTGGCATTGTAAACCCCCTCCATCGCAGGATCCGTCAGCGCTTTGAGGATTAGGTTGACCAAGTCTTCCCGGTGAATCCAGGAAAACCACTGCCGCCCGCTGCCAATCGGGCCTCCGGCAAACATCCGAAAGGGGGTCAGCATTTTGGCCACTGCGCCGCCCATGCCCAGAACAATGCCAAACCGCAGAATCACTAGCCGGGGGCCGTAGTCCTTCACCCGCTGGGCTGCCGCTTCCCAACCCTGGCACACCTGGGCAAGAAAATCCTCGGCGGCGGGGCTGGTTTCGTCGAAGGTGGCGGTTTGGCTGGTGCCGTAGTAGCCGATGGCGGAGGCATTTACCCACACGGCGGGCTTGGGATTAGCCTGGGACAGGGCGTCTACCAGCTTTTCGGTACCCAGCACGCGGCTATCCACAATGGCCTGTTTATGTTCGTCGCTCCAGCGCTCGGAAATGGGCGCTCCGGCCAGGTTCACCACCCCATCGCAACCCGACAGCAGCCCCTGCCACGGCCCCGATTCCAGAGGCGTATACTCCGCAATGGTTACCTTAGGAAAATCCGCTGCTGGAAACAGCCTGCGCCCTAGATCAGCGCTACGGGTGAGCACTACAATGTCGTGGCCCTCCTCCTGTAGTCGCTCTACCAGGCGACTGCCGACAAACCCTGTGGCTCCGGTGATTGCGATATTCATAGGTACCTATCTACGGCTGCTGCGTCTCTATGGCGGCGTCCCTGGTGGTCTGTCAAGACGCGGCACAGGTTGAACCGGATCTAGGATAAACCATCCCAGCGGTGGGCACAGCTTTGTCGGGTGCGGTTGGGCTATGGATCGGCAATCTTTGACCTAGGCCGAGGGCCGCTCACCGTAGGCCATGCCGTTGGCCTCGGCGTAGCGATGCATGAACCGCATCAATCGCTCCCAATGGTCATCTCGGTCGATGGTGAGGGTGCATTCGACCCGCTCTAGGTCGTCGCCTTCGGGGCCGCCAAAGATAAAGCGAATGCCGGTGGGCTCAATGGTAATCACCCCCTCCTCATCCGTTAGCTTGAGGGCCTTAGAGAACTGGCTACGAAAACTCTGGAAGGCTTCAATGGCCTTGAGCTGCTTGAACAACAAGAGCACCATGCGCTCGCCTGTATCGGTGTTGCGTCGCAGGCTCACGTTGTCGATAGATTCTAGTATGTCTTCATAGAACTGTACGGTGGGAAGCTGTGCTGTCATGGGTTGCACCAGATAACCGTATCTACCATTATATGGGCCAAGATACTGCCTGATATGAGCTCCAGTCTGGCCCCAGTCCGACCCTAATCCGCCCCTAACCGTTCCCAGAACGTCGTCTTGACTGAGTCATGGTCAATGCCCATAGATCTTTGTCTATTCAAATTTCTCCCAGCCCTGAGGAAAATGCGAGAAATCCGTAGAGCCCCTGAGAATAGGGCATTACGGCTTCGTCGTGCTGCCTTTTCGCCTCTGTCCCACCTTGTGGCCCCGTAAAGTTCTGTGTATAAAATTAATCGGACTAATAGACAAACCCCAAGGCATCGTCTGGATAGGGCAGCAGAACGCCAACTGATCAGGCACAACGGGGCGCTTCGTAGAGGATTGTGGTTTTGGCTCAGGATTTCCCCCCCCGTTCACGCTCACAGCGGCTTCGTGCCTGGGGCCAGATGGCCCGCCAAGTGGTCGATCTGCGCCTTGCCTGTGTGATTGGCCTACTCGCCTTTTTGATTGCCGTTAGCGTAGATTCTGGGGGAAATGCCGCTGAAGCCTCTGATCTGGCCAATTCAGCCTATCGTCCAGCTGCGGTTGTGATCACCGCTTCAGCGACCAACCCGCCTCGTTCAACGTTGCTAGCTGCCGATGCGGACGGGGCAACTCCTGCGACATCCCTTGGTCTGCACCATGGCATGATAACCAGCGCTATCATGACCAGCAGCCGCCTGACCGAGGCCCACTTTTTCACGGAGTTGTCCGCCGAGGAATCCGGAGTTGCCACCGAGGAATAGCGGTTAATTTTTCCTGATTCCTGTGCGCCCATGCCCCCCACCCTGCTTGCCCTAGACTTTGACGGCGTTGTTTGCGACGGATTGCTGGAGTATTTTCAAACGGCGTGGAAAGCTTACTGTGAAGTCTTTCAGCCCGCTTCCCCCGATCCTCCCCAGGGCCTAGCAGAGCGCTTTTATCCCCTGCGCCCGGTGGTAGAAACAGGTTGGGAAATGCCCCTGGTGCTCTACGGCTTACTCGCAGGCGTATCTGACCCGGAAATCCTTGATCACTGGCCTACTCTGGTGCCTTTGTTGCTGGCTCAGGCGGCGGTGGATGCACCCCAGCTCAGCAAAGCGGTGGACGGGGTGCGGGATCGGTGGATGGCCGCTGATCTAGAGGGGTGGCTAGCGCTACATCGGTTCTATCCAGGGGTGTTGCCCCGCCTTCAGCAGGCCCAGGCCCAGGGTGTAGATTTGGTGATTATTTCCACCAAGGAAGGTCGTTTCATTCAGCAACTACTGGCCCAGCAAGGCATGGCCTTGGCGGCGGATCGGATTTGGGGTAAGGAAGTGAAGCAGCCTAAGTACGACAGCCTGCGCCAACTCAAGGCGAAGGCCTCTGACTCAGACCCTATCATTTGGTTCGTGGAAGACCGCATCAACGCCCTGCAAGCAGTACAGCGCCAGCCAGACTTAACCGATGTGCAGCTTTTCTTGGCCGATTGGGGCTACAACACCGCGACGGATCGCCAAGCCGGAGAAGCCGATGACCGCATTCAGTTGATCTCCCTGGCCCAATTTGCGACCCCCTTTGAGGCTTGGCTCTGAGAACGGGCTCTCCTGAGGGTAATTTCCCATTCTCGGTAACCTCAATTCGAGATAGGCCAAGGATCGGAGGAAACAGGGAAATTCACCGATGCCTGCACTCATCCTTCCAATCCTCTTTAGAGGATTTCAGCTTTGAGCCTAGGACGTTGAGTCCTAGGCTCCTCGGCCACCATCACCAGGGAATCAATTCCCTGGCTCATGGTAAAAGTCTGCTGACGCAGGCTGAGGAAGGTTTCCGCAGGTTTATGTTTACGTATAAGCCGTAGCCTTCCTGGGAAAGGTTCTGGGTGGGGATCGCGCCTAGTCCTCGTCCTTCTCTGGCTCGTAGGTGGAGGCGATGGAGAGTTCCTTCAGTTGTGCCTCGTCTACGCCGGAGGGGGCTTGGGTGAGCAAACAGCGGGCCTGCTGGGTTTTGGGGAAGGCGATGGCATCGCGGATGGAGTCTTCTCCGGCCATCAGCATCACCAGGCGATCTAGCCCGTAGGCAATGCCGCCGTGGGGAGGGGTGCCGTACTCGAAGGCTTCCAGCAAAAAGCCGAACTTGTCCTTGGCTTCTTCGGTGGTGAGGCCAATGGTATCAAACACCCGCTGCTGTACGTCGGGCTGGTAAATCCGCAGACTGCCGCCGCCGATTTCGTAGCCGTTGAGCACCAGGTCGTAAGCCACGGCTCGGGCGGTTTTCAGGTCGGCTACATCGTCGGGGTGGGGGGCGGTGAAGGGGTGGTGCAGGGCCTCTAGGCGCTGTTCGTCGGCGTTCCACTCAAACATGGGGAAGTCGGTAATCCACAGCAGGTTGAGTTTGCCTTCAGGAATCAGGTTCATTTCCTTGGCCACCGCCTGCCGCACCCGATCCAGGGTAGCGTTGACGATCTCCGTGGGGCCAGCGCCGAAGAGCAGGAGGTCGCCCTCCTGGGCGTTGGTGCGGCTCAGCAATTCCTGCATCTTGTCGGCGGGCAGGTTGTCTTTAATCGCGCCGATGGTGTCCACTGCGCCCTCGGCCCGCACCCGAATGTAGGCCAGTCCCTTGGCCCCAGCTTCGGCGGCAATTTTGAACACATCGCCACCGGGCTTGATGCGGACGTTGGAAATTTGCTCGTTGCCGCCGGGGATGGGCAGCACTTTCACAATGCCGCCATCGGCCACGGCACCGGAGAACACCTTAAAGCCGCAGTCCTTCACCAGGTCAGACACATCCACCAGTTCTAGGCCGTAGCGGGTGTCGGGCTTGTCGCTGCCGTAGCGATCCATGGCCTCGGCGTAGGTGAGCCGGGGGAAGGGAAGGGGAATTTCGATGCCCTGGACGGTTTTGAAAATGTGGGCCACCAGCGCTTCGTTCAGGGCCAGGATCTCGTCCTGGGTCATGAAGCTCATTTCCATGTCGAGCTGGGTGAACTCTGGCTGACGGTCGGCCCGTAGATCCTCATCGCGGAAGCAGCGGGCCACCTGGTAGTAGCGATCTACGCCGGATACCATCAGCAATTGCTTAAACAACTGGGGCGACTGGGGCAGGGCGTAGAATTCCCCAGGGTTTACCCGCGAGGGCACTAGATAATCCCGCGCTCCCTCCGGCGTAGACCGGGTGAGGATAGGGGTTTCCACTTCCATGAAGCCTTCCTGGTCTTCCAAAAAGCGGCGAATCGCCTTGATGACTTCGTGGCGCACCCGCAGATTTTGGGCCATCCGCTCCCGCCGCAAGTCCAAATAGCGGTAGCGTAGACGCAGATCCTCCCGCACCGATTCCGAGTCGGCGGTGGAGACCTGGAAGGGCAGGGGTTTACGAACGGCGTTCAGCAATTCAATCGAGTCTGCATAAATCTCCACTTCCCCGGTGGGCAGCTTGGGGTTGAGGGATTCGGTCGGACGCTGGCTGACCCGGCCCACAATTTTCACCACATACTCGTTGCGCAGTGGGTCGGCCTGGGGATAGG
>CAZWNR010000049.1:0-13588 GCA_964635665.1 uncultured bacterium
CGTCGTGTCCCGATACATCAGCGGACCTACCCTCACCGCTGCCCTCGCCCACCGAGAGTGCACTTTCGGGCACCAGCACGGCATTAGCTAAGGAGCCTAGCCCCGTTACCCTGGCCAAAAGGCCACTGCCGATGCGTCCACCGGGGTTCGGCAGGGTAATTTCCACGGGCACCAGGCGAGAGGTGCGGTCGGCCAGGGGGGAAATGCGGCTCACCTGCCCCCGGAAGGTTTCCCCCGGTAGGGCGTCAAAGGTTACGGTGGCGGATTGGCCGAGGCGAAACTCGCTGAGGTTGCGGTCGGCCACGTCAATCACCACCACCACTTCGGATAGATCCCCCAGCGTCAGCACCGCTTCTCCGGGACGCACCAAATCCCCCGGTTCCACCAGTCGCTCTAGCACCACACCGCTGAGGGGGGCCGTCAGGTTAGCGAAGGACAGGCGCTTTTGAGTTTCTTGCACAAGAGCTTGCTGAGCCACCACCCGCTGCTTGGCCGCCGCCACGGATTGCTCGCGGGTGCGCACCTGTTCCTGGGCCGATTTCAGGGCTTGTTGGGCGGTGCCTAGGGTGGTTTCGGCCTGTTCGGCGGTTTGTTCGGCAATGGCCCCCTCGTCGGCCAGGGTACGCAGGCGTTGGGCATCGTTGCGGGCCTGCTGAAGTTCTAAGTTCGCCTGCTCAATGCGGGTACGAATGTCCGCCAGTTCCGCCTCAGCACGGGTCACCTCCGACTGAAGGGCAGCGAATTCCGCCTCGGCCTCGCCCACAGCGGTCTGCAACAGCGTGCCTTCAACCGTACCCACCACCTGACCCTGGGCCACCGCATCCCCCACATCGTAGACCAGGGTTAACAGGTTGCCCTCCGCCTGGGAACGCAAGGACACCTGGCGGGCGGGCTGGGTGCTGCCCGTGTACTGTCTAGATTCTGAGACCGCCGATTGGGCCTCGGCCACATCCACCACAATTGGGCCAGGGTCTTCCTCCGATTGCTGGGGTTGGGCTAGGGCCGTGGGTTCCTGCCAACTGCGACAACCGCTGCCCAAAAGGGCGAAGGCTACGATCAACATTCCCCCCACCCATTGGGGATACCGCTGACAAGGCCCAGGATCTTTCTGCGAATCGTTGTCCATACCTACCATTTCCTTTAGCCCAACTACGTCGCACCACGTCAATTCCTGCGCCCTTCCGCCGATCCATCGGCTGGGCGGAAAGCATCACCCAGGGCCAATCTGAGGACTGACTTTACTCTAGTTTAAGTTTTATAAAAAAATCTCTATCCTTCAGCAGAGGTCTAAAGACCAACTAGCCCCTATTGCAAAACATCATCATTAGAATGACGGGGCATCGTCCTGGGGAGGATCGGTGCACTCTGGTTGACTGCCAAAAGGTTCTTTACCGGGCGCAACAACCGCGCCCCCACAACCTTGAGATCATGCAAGGGCCAGGGCTGATTGCCCGATACCTCCCCAAAGTGGGTTGGGTGCAGCGAAGTGGAAGCCAACCCTCGCCGAGGATTGTGGGCTTGTGGGCTTCTGCTATCGCGCCACCCCACCGAGGAGAGATCAAGGCTTTGCGGCGTTGTGTCAGTCAGCCAGCATGACGCCAAGAAAAGGCCCATTATTCCTGTAGTGCCGGGAACCTAGAGGATTTCCACGGGTTTTTCCCAGCCGATTAGCACAATGCAGCCCTCTGGGCTAGCCACGCGATGGCTACTGCCTGGCGGGTTAATGGTGAGGGTGCCAGCGGGATAGCGACCTCGATCATCCTCCTGGGCACCCCACAGCACCAAGATATGCTCAAAGCCTGGATGGCGATGGTGAGGAACCGACGCCCCCGGTTGATAGCGCAGTAGGGCGAGTTGGGCCGGGGTATCCTCACCTTGGCAGAGTGGATGAATCTCGACCCCAGGGCGAAAGGGTTGCCAGGGGATGCGGTCTGGGTGCTCACCAAGGGTAAACAGATCGGTGAGGGTGGTGTAATCAGGCAACATGGTACGTCCTACGAGTTCCTAAGCATCGGGCTGATCTAGGCTCAGCCTTGGGCGTTCCTGGGTGAAGAACGACTTCGTCGATTATGGCCTAGATACGGCTAAGGCCCGGTATCCCTTCCTGCAAAAGGAAGAAATACCGGGCCTTAGCGACGGGATCAACCCGACCAAGGATAACCATCCAGCTTCAGGGCACATCCACCTTGACAAGGCCCGACTCCCAATCCCGACCAAACCGGGGAATCAACCAAGATCTTGCAGGAGACTTCACCTAGGCGTTGCCGTAGAAGTAGGCCACTTCCTTGGGCTTGAGGGGCGCGAAGTCGGCATCGAGCAGCATTTGGTTGAGGTCGTCCTGGGAGTAGTGCTTTGCCCCAATGCGGACAATGCGAGAGCGCATGGAGTTGATCACACCACTGCGTTGACGCTGGGCTTCCTTGGCCATCACGGTGTTGTAAAGCTCTAGCTTGGCAGCAGGAATGGGGCTGCCATCGAGATCGATGCCCTGGGCAATGGCGGCATCAACGGCATCCGCTCCGGTGGTTTGAGACATAACAGAGATCTCCTACAAAAACGTGACCGTGTGGTGTCTAGACCGTGAGCATTTGGCTGAAACGGCAGCGCCTGCGGTGCTCCCAGATCCTACCAAACCCTGTGACGCTTCCCGCCGGCAACAAATCTATGGATCGAATAGGAGCTGATTAGGGCTATCCCCAGTGCCGCAAAGCTGCATGGGCGGCAACGGCTCAGGCTACACTAGGGGCGCACCGAGATCAGGTTTTGTGGCCATGTCCAGCCATCCCACACCCCGGCAGATTTTAGCGGCGCTGCTGCCCTACCTTAAAACCGCAGGGGCCTATGCCCAGCAGATTCAGGCCCAAATTCAGGCCCAGCCCGACAAGGCGGATAAGGGGGACAACTTCTTTGCCTCAGCCCTCAGCGACGCCGATCTCTCTATCCAAACCATGATGGAGGTGGTGCTGTTGGGGCTGTTCCCCCAGGTTCGGTTCTTTGGGGAAGAACACGAGCAAACCTACAACACCAAGTATTTTCGGGCCATTGACCTGGGGGAAGCGGGGGATTATCTGATCACCCTCGACCCCATCGATGGCACCCAGTTTTATCTGGATGGCCATTCCAACTACCAAATTATCCTCAGCATCCTCAACGCCGACGAGTATGAGGCGGCCATCGCCATTACCCCCGGCCGAGGCTGCTACTACTACGCCCTGCGGGGACAGGGCACCTTCAAGGGGCAACTCACCGACGCCCTAGAAGACTGCCAGCCGATCACCGTAGACAATCCCGCTGCCGCCATTTGTTTGGGATGGCAAATGGGCGACCTGGTCCCCCATCTCCCTGAGACCTATCGAGTCTTCCACACCAAGGCCGACTATTCTAAAACCCACCCCATCCCCAACTTCAACGGGGTGCTTAGCGGCGACTTGGCCGGGGCCGTGCTCGCCAGGGGGCAGTTCATCGATGGAGCCGCCATTGCCTTCATGGCGCGGGAGATGGGCCACATCGTCACCACATTTACTGGCGATCCACCGCCGCCCCTCCACACCTGCGACCCCTACCAACGGCCTGGGATGGTGATTGCCGCCAATTCAGACCTCCACGCCGATCTTCTAACCGCCCTAGCCAAAATTACGCCCTAGAACTAGGGCGGTTCTCGGTAGCGTGAGGTACCCCGTTGCTGGGTGCTAGATCCACCCAGTATCTCGCTGTCTACGTTTCATGCTGTACCCCCCTTGATAAGGGGGACAGGGGGGATCAACACAGCGTACTTCACTCGAGTGAAATCCCTTATAAATCACGTCTTCAAAGAAATCACGCCTAAACCTGCCGCCGTCCTACCCCATCCGCACCTTGGGGCAGGGGCGGGGTTCCGATGGGGCAAGGGTGCAGCGCTGAACTAGGCAGGGCTGTTGGTAGGCGGCCTCGGTTTCGAGGGGGGGCGGGGCTTGGCCAAACACCATATCGCAGCTAAAGTCCTCAAAATTGGGTGTCATGGTGAGGGGAATGCCAAAGTCCTCCGTAAAGAAGCGCTGGGTGGGCTGTTTGCACATGTTGACGCACATGCCCACGCACTGGCTTTCCTCTAGGTAACGGCACTTTTTGATGTGGACGCCGCTGCGTTGCCGTCGCTGGGTACCGTCCGCCGCCGTAATGTCAACCTCGGTGACTTCGCAGGGGCCAACCAGCCATTCAAACAGTTGGGTGGCAAACCAGGCATTCAGTTCGCACACCAGGCGGGTGGGGGAAAACAGGGTGCGAATCATCCACAGCACCGGGGCCGGCACCAGGGAACGCAGCACCACCGCCACGAGGACCTGCTGTTGCTGGGCATTGCGCCCCTGCATAATTTGCTGGGAAAGGGCGACAAAGCCGTCGTAGCCCTGACCCGGATGGCGTTGACCCAGGGCGTTGGCCATTTTGCGGCTAAATAACCAGATGAATAGACGATCCACTCGGCTATCGTGGTAAACCGTTTTTTCTGCCTTGGCCGCATCGGTGGGGCCGAGGCTAGAGGTAGAAGGCGATGGCATGGCAGAATATCAGGCAACTTCTCTAGGGTAATGGCTGACGCCCCTAAGTTGCCCCTCGCCCCCATCTCTAGCGAAGCGAACCCAAGATCGCTCAGACTTCCCCAAAGGTTGCCCTAAATAACGGTCATGCTTGGGAAAAACCGCACCAGCAGCGTAGGCGATGGGCAGCAGACGACAAGGACGGTTTTATCAGGAAACTCTCAGGTGAGGCTGTTAGGGTTAACCTATCGTTTTTCGAGTGTTTTCTGGGGTGGCCATGGCAACGGTAGGGCACCGCATACAACTCCTCCTGCGCCAATGGGTCGATCTCAACTCCCTTCAGGTGCGGCTCACCGCTGGCATCGTCCTGGCGTCCCTCGTCGCCATCGCGGGTTTAACGGGCTGGCTGGGCTGGCGCACCCAGGCCATTTTGCTCAATAGCCATTTCCATCGGGCCAGTTTGGTCATGGATCGGTTTGCGGAGGATGTGGAGTTTTACCTCGATCCGATGCAGATACCTGTGGTAGAAGCCCTCCAAAAGGTGATTGATCACCGCACCACTGGGGACTTAGCCATCTGGGTCACCACCGCCGAGGGTGACCCCATCGCCCAGTCGGAAACCCTTACCATGGGGTCGTGGCAGGAGTCGGGGGTGGCCAATGACCTGTTGCAGATGGCCATCGCCGATGGAACGGCGATTCAGTCGGTGCAGACATGGATGTTTGTGGTCTGCGCCAAGCCTCTGCCCCTAGCTGAATTTCCCGCCGCGACCCTACACCTAGCCAACGACATCACGGCGGACTACCAAGGACTGCAACAACTGGTGCAGATGCTGTGGCTCACAGGGTTGGCCATGGTCACCCTGCTGGCCCTAGTCTGCGCGGGCTATATCCGTCGCGCCCTGCGGCCCATTCGCCAGATCAACCGCCTGGCCAGCCAGGTCACCGCCGAAACCCTGGGTCACCATCGCCTGGTGCTGCCCGCCGCCCCCACCGAGGTGGCCGAACTGGTGCAGACCTATAACCTCATGCTCACCCGCCTCGCCAAGGCCTGGGCTCAGCAAAAGCAATTTATAAACGATGTGTCCCACGAACTCCGCACGCCGCTAACCCTGGTGCAGGGCTATCTAGAAAGCACCCTGCGCCGCGCCGACAATCTCCCTCCTCCCCAGCGCCAGGGGCTTGAGATCGCCGCCGCAGAAACCCACCGCACCATCCACCTGCTAACGGAACTGCTGGAACTGGCCCGCATCGAAAATAATCAGCGCCCCTTAGTCCTAGCCCCGGCTAACCTGGTGGACATCGTGGCCACCGCCATCGCCTCGGTCGAAGCTACGGATTCGCCCCTGCCGGATCGCCCTCGTATTGGTTTGGAGGCTCCGGCGGTGGCTCCGGTGGTGAGGGTGGATCAGGCTAAACTCAGTACGGTGTTGGTGGCCCTGTTGAATGATGCCCGCCGCACTGCCACCCCCAATCAATGGATCCACGTCATCATCTTGACCCAGCCCACCTGGGCCTTGGTGCAAATCCATGGCCCCCAATCTGGCTCTTTGGATCCAGGGCAACGCTTGGTTTTTGAGCCCCCCATTGAGAACCACGAGGACAACACCAATGGCAGCACCGCCCTAGAACTGACCCTAGCCCGATCCCTGATCGAGGCCATGGCGGGCCAACTTAGTATTCGATCTCAGCCCGCCCAAGGCCGCGTATTCACCATTGCCCTACCCCATTGCACCACCTAGCGAGGAGGATAACCCCATGGCCACTCGGATTTTGGTCGTAGAGGACGAGGAAAAACTCGCCCAGTTTGTCCAACTTGAGCTGACCTACGAAGGCTACGAGGTCAGCGTCGCCCACGATGGACTTTCTGGGCTGATGGCCGCCCGCGACCAACCCCCCGATTTGATCATCCTCGACTGGATGATGCCAGGACTGACTGGGATAGAGGTCTGCCGCCGCCTACGCCAAACCGGATCCAAAACACCCGTCATTTTGCTCACCGCCAAGGACGACATCAGCGACCGAGTCAAAGGACTTGATGCCGGAGCCAATGACTATGTGGTCAAACCCTTCAGCATTGAAGAACTGATGGCACGGGTGCGCGCCCATCTGCGTTCCCTCCAGCCCCAGGATGCCGAACAATTTATCTACGCCGACCTCGTGCTAGACCGCAAAAGCCACCAGGTCAGCCGCAATGGGCGATCCATTGAACTCACGGCCAAGGAATTTGACCTGCTGGATTACCTGATGACCTACCCCCGCCAGGTGCTCACCCGCGACCGCATCCTCGAAGAAGTGTGGGGCTACGACTTTATGGGCGACTCTAATATCATCGAGGTTTACATCCGCTACCTGCGTCTCAAGCTAGAAGCCGAGGGCGAACCCCGCCTGATTCAAACGGTACGCGGCGTCGGCTACGTCCTGCGAGAGGCGTCTCCCTAATCAGAACCGTGCCTGGACAGAGCCTGGGGGACCCATGGTGCCCCAGCCCGCTGTTCCTGTAGCGCTATTGGGTAACCCACATCACCCCACGGATAGTCCGTAGAGAGCAAGCCTCCCATCAAAACTGAGTCGCCACGATTAACCACATTGCCCAAGACAACGGGAAACCCTTGGCACTAGAGGGAAACGGGGGCAACAGTGGGCCGAATCCTGCCGTTACAAAAGTTTACCTCCCAGGCATTGACATACCTAAATATGTAAGAGCCGTTTTATTAAATCAAATATCGAAATCCCGAAAAGCCTTTCATATCAATCGCTTCGAGCCATTGATAAGCCTATTCTTACAATCTCATCAAAAAAGTAGTTCTCAAAAGTTTATTAAGTTTCCTATACTGTGAGTGGGCGCAAAGATAGGTATTTATCTCTATCGATCGTGCAGTCCGGTTTGATCATCTGGTCGTCTCCTAACCGATTTCGACCCCTCACGCTGAAGTCCTCCGACCTGATCCGCTAGGGTAGGCCGCCGCGAACAGCACCACCAGGAGAGTTTGGCCCTCTGTTAAGCAGTGTTAACCAAACCCTCAAGACCGGAATACCGAGTGCGCTGGCTGTTTTGTACTAACCCTCACGAGAATTGTCATGCTGACCGAGCAATTTCCGTGGCTAACGACCCTAGTTATCCTGCCGCTCCTAGCGATTCTTCCCATTCCCTTCCTGCCCGACCGCAATGGCCAAACCCTTCGTTGGTATGCGCTCGGCATTGGCTTTATTGAATTTTCCCTAATTCTCTATACCTTCGCCAACTTCTACGACCTCAACCAGCCTGGGTTGCAGCTCGTGGAAAGCTACAACTGGGTACCCCAAGTGGGCATCACCTGGAGCCTAGGGGCCGACGGCTTGGCCATGCCCCTGGTTGTCCTCAGCGGTCTGGTGACCACCCTAGCAATTCTGGCCTCCTGGAACATCACCAAGCGTCCTCGCCTCTACTTCAGCCTGCTGCTAGTGATGTATAGCGCCCAGGTCGGCGTCTTCCTAGCCCAGGATTTGGTCATGTTCTTCCTGATGTGGGAACTGGAACTGGTGCCGGTCTACCTGCTGATCTCCATCTGGGGTGGCGGTAAGCGCCTCTACGCCGCAACCAAGTTCATCCTCTACACGGCCATCGGCTCTATCTTTATCCTGATTGCCGCCCTGGCCATGGCCTTCTACGGCGACACCGTCACCTTCAACCTGACAGAACTGGCCCAGAAAGATTACTCGCTCACCTTCCAGCTGTTGATGTACGCGGCCTTCCTAGTGGCCTTTGCCGTCAAGCTGCCCATCTTCCCCCTCCACACCTGGTTGCCCGATGCCCACAGTGAAGCCCCCGCCGCCGTATCGATGATTCTGGCGGGCGTGCTGCTGAAGATGGCGGGCTACGGCCTCATCCGCATGAACATCGAGATGCTGCCCGATGCCCATGTGTACTTCGCGCCCGTCCTAGTCATCCTCGGTGTCATTAACGTCATCTACGCTTCCCTCACCGCCTTTGGCCAAGACAACCTGAAGCGCCGCATGGCCTATTCCTCCGTGGCTCACATGGGCTTCGTGCTGATTGGCTGCGCCTCCTTCACCACCCTGGGCATGAGCGGCGCGATGCTGCAAATGATTTCCCACGGCCTGAGTGCAGCGGTAATGTTCTTCCTCTCTGGCGTCACCTACGAGCGCACCCACACTCTCGACATGGATGTGATGGGCGGCATGGCTCGCAAGATGCCCACCACCTTCGCCTTCTTCACGGCAGCCTCCATGGCTTCCCTGGCCCTCCCCGGCATGAGCGGTTTTGTCAGCGAAATCGCCGTCTTCCTGGGCTTGGCCACCAGCGATGTCTATAGCACCACCTTCAAAACGGTTATCATCATTGCCGCTGCCGTTGGTGTGGTGCTCTCCCCCATCTACCTGCTCTCCATGCTGCGCCGCATCTTCTACGGGGATGCTGGTTCGGTGGTCGCCAAGGTGCCAAACATCATCGACATTCGCCCCCGCGAAGCCTTTGTCGCCGCCTGTCTGCTGGTGCCCATCATCGGGATTGGCCTCTACCCCAAACTGGCCACCCAGGTGTATGACGTGAAGACCGTGGAAGTCGCTAGCCAAATCCAGAACACCCTGCTGGTGGCTGAGCAACCGGGCAACCTTTACGCCCACGTCTTCGCCCTCCCTAGCGCCACCGTGGCCGAGGCCCCTAGCCTAGTCACTAGCCAAGTTGACTAGTTTAAGACGCCTGAGCTAGGCCTCACAACTGTCTGACATCATCACTCAAATCAGTAGATTCACCTAGGCAGCTTGTCTAGGTGTTTTTTTTTCGACCCTGCCAATTTTTAGACTGTCCGGGGGGAACCCTTAGATCGAGGCAGCCCCTGCCACCATGACACTAGGGCCTCAAACCCATCACCCCAGGTCAGGCTGTTGCCCCACCAGGCTCCTACGTTGTTTTGATTCACCCTCGAACTATGGCTAAGTCTCACCGCTGTCCCCATTGTCAAAGCTCACACCTACTGCGGATTGGCGTCTCCGGTATCCGGCAATGTTCCCAATGCAAAGCCTATGTGGACCTGCGCTCTACGGGCTGGCTAAAGCGATTGATCGGCAAAAAACGAGCTGCCTAGACCGCTGAGTTTGTCCAGAACCCTGGTTTCTCAGGTGAAAAGACAGTCAAGTCGTTGGTCTGCGACAGGGAAACTGAGGTTCTGAGGATCTACACCTTAGGGTGACGGATAGCGACGGACTTGATACTCTCTGGCATCAATGAGGCGATAGGGTGCCCCCAGAGCCGCCTGAAACCGCTGGCCGATTTCATCCAGTTCGGGCCTAGGGATGGCTTTCCACTGCTCACGAGTTTGCCAGCGAATGACGGCAATCACCTGATCGGCAAGATCAGGGGAGATCCAAACTTCCTTAGAAATAAAGCCGGGATATTGGCTGAGAGCCGTTGTCCAAATCTCGTGGTCAACCCGAATAAAGGTTTCCCGATGTTCCGGTGCCACCGCAAAGGTCAGCCATTCAATTACCATACGGTCTACTCCCTGATACCCTCACCATTGATGGCCCAAGGGCCTGCTGATTGCCCCTTACAGTCTAGAAGCATTCCCCATTGCGATCTACCGATTAGATAGGGGGAAGGTCTCCTGCCCCTCTGACGAATCTGGGCTCTGGCAAGGTTGGTCAGTTAACCAGCCGCTTGCCATCCAGGATAGGTTGATGACCAGACCCTTAATTACCAGGCCCTGGGTTCAAAGGTGGCATCGTTGAGGATTCGCATGGTTTTCCCAGACTGGGCTAGTACGAATAACCCTTGACGATAGGCGTAGCAGTCGGCCCCGTGGTCAAAGGCAATTCCGGCCACGGCTCCATAGAGTTGTCGTTCGGCATGTTCTGGAAAGAACTGATGAAATCGCTGCAAATCCTCGACGAAGTCTTGGATGTCATCAACGCTGAGGCTGCTTTTGACTTCCACTGCTAGAACGTGATTTTGGTTCTGCACCAGCACGTCGATTTCCATGGTGTCGCCGTCGCGGAGCACCTGCACCCGTTGGCTAACGCGATGGACAGGAATACCCCGATCTAGAAACAAGGTTTTGCAGGCTGGGGCCACCATATTGTCCACGAAAAGCCCCCACTTGCCGCCCAAGGCTCCAAGTTGCTGGTTCAACTGACGGCTTGACTCAGCCATATTCCGTCGCGTTGACGCAATGACCTGATCTAGGGCCTGTCTCGACTCCTGAAGTTTACGATCCGTTTCCTGGAACTTTTGGTCAGTCCCCTGAAACCTGCGTTCTGTCTCTTTTTGTGCCGCTGCCAGCTCAGCTAGGAGTCGCCAGACATCGTCTGCTGTGGTAGCCATGGTCCTTTTGATGTCGTCTTGATGTCGCCCATTCTGGCTCTATTGTAGGCTTTTCGCCCTTGGCAGCGACTTGGCGATTAACGGGGGCTTCCCAATTTGTCTTCCCCATGGCTTGACGAGGTCATCCCCACTCTATCCCCACTTATTTGAAGGCTGGAGAAGCCATCCAAAAACTAATCAGGAACCCTGCAATGGTAGAAAAGGTGACGGAACCGCCGCCCATTTCGTAGGCTTCGGGCATCATGGTGCTGGCGACCATGGCAAGAATAGCCCCGCCAGCGGTGGCCTGGGCTGCATCCACCATCCATGGGCTGATAAACCCTACCATCAGGCTCCCTAAAACCGCCATGAAGCCACTCAGGGCGACAGCACCACCCCACAGAGCGAGAATTCGTTTAGAAGAGGTGCCTGCCTGCTTCATGCCCACAGAGCTGGACATGGCTTCGGGAATATTCGAGATAAAGACCGCTAGTAGAAACGACCCGCCCACGTGGCCCATGCCCGCATTGAAGCCAATCACCAGGGCTTCAGGGATGTTATCGATCAGGGTGCCAATGAGGATCGCCAGGGGAGCCGAGCTTTGGGCCAGTTCTTTAAATTGCTGCTCGGAGATGGGGATGTCTACCTCCACGCTATCGAGTACCCGCTGTCGCCAATGCTCATCCTCGGCGGGCTTGAAGCGGGCGGTGGATTGGGTGGTTTCTCGCAGGCGGCGGGCTAAAATGCGGCTGAGGCCACTGGCAATTTGGGGGGAATGGGTAAGCATGGCATCAAAGTCTACCTTGCCCAGCTCGTATAGTTCCATGGGGGTTTTGGCAATTACCGTGGCCGAACGTTCTTCGCCCGTTAGCAGGGCCATTTCCCCAAACATTTCCCCGGCCCCCAACTCCGCCATAAGTTTGGAGCCCTTATAAATCTCGGCCTCGCCATCCACAATGAGAAACATGGCGTTACCTGGCGATCCCTCCTGGCACAACACCGTCCCCGGCTCCACAAAGAGGGGTTTGAGGAGGGGAATAATCGCCTGCATTTCCGAGGGAGAGAGGCTGTGGAGCATTTCAATGTGCTCGATGCGGTCGAGCACTTCCGAGGCTTCTTCCTGGCGGTGATGATATAGAAAACGACGGGAAGAGGAGGGATGGCGGATAAACCCCCCTTGGTTGTCGATGTAGTTCACAATTACCGTGAACAGGGTGCCGCCAAAGGCAAACCCCACCACTAAGGGCCAAAAGCCGCTGCTCTGAAAAACCGGCAGGGTGATATCAAAGGCAATGGCGGAAATCAGGGTACCACTACCAAAGGCCATAATCGCCGCCGTGAAGGCTCGCCCTGGCTGCCACCCAATGCCAAGAACGGCCCCTACCAACAGGCTAGAGGCGGCGAGTAACCCTTGGGTTAGGGCAGTGAGGGAAGCACTCATGGGTGAGATTCACAGGGTTGTATCAAGATTACTCCAGAACGTTACAATCCCTGGCAAACTAAAGCCTAGGATTTTACTGGTTTTTTAACTTGCCATGAATCGTTTACCCCGGCGCTTGGCCCGACCTGCCACCAGCCCCTCAGCCACCCAGCGCCGTACAAGCCACGGTGCCGGGCTGATTTTGATCTGCGGGTTGATGTATGGGTTGGTGGGTTTTTTGGTGGTGGCGCTGCCTCCGGTGCCCTGGCTGTGGCCTATGGTGCTGTTGGCCCTAGGGCTGCACATCTGGGATCTTTCCCGAACCGCTAGATCCGTGTCTCCCCAGCGCTGGGCATCTCGCCTAGGATCAGCGGTGATCCACCTACTGGCGGCCCTAGGGTTAACGCTGCCCCTAGCCATTGCCCTAAACTACCTCGGCAGCGACCAACTGAACGACATCACGGTTGGTGGGGCGGCGGGAGAGGTGATTTTGCTCAGTTTGGGGGCGGTGGTGGTGGCCCTGATCTGCCGCTGGTTCACGGCCCAACTGAGCTATCAGCTCGCGAAACGCCTTTCCCTGCGCCAAATGCGTGGGGTTTTGGCCCTCGTCGGTCTGATTGGGTTGACCTTGGGCGGAGCGTTGGGCTTTCTATAATCCGAGATGAATTATCGGAAGCTGTCGGGGTTGAGGGTGCGCCCCCCGGTGGGGCTCGCGTTGGCGGGAATGGTCGAACCCGTCAGCCGGGCCCCGGTGCCGCCATCGGAGGGAGCGAGGAAGGGCCGTAGTGGAATGGCTCCGCCGGTGGCCGATCTGGAGGCGCTCGATGGCAGGCCCAGGATACTGCCAATTTGGCCTAGCACATCACTGCTGCCGTTGCCCGCAAAGGTATTGACGCCCTCCGTGGTTTGGCCTTGGTCAGCGCTGGCCAGGTTGCCAAACACCTGGTCTCGGGTGAGGGTGGGATCTTGCCCCTGGGGTACGGTAAACACAATGCGGCATCCGGGCACCGCTTCGGTGGTGACACAAACGGTGTTGTAGCCGTTTTCAATACCGGTATCCAGGGTCAGCAGGCCATCGGGTCGGTAGGATTCTAGGCGGGCACTAATGGCTTCGCAACGGCGCTGGGCGGGCCATGCCGTCCCCATATCCTGGGGCACAGCCCAGGGATACATCTGCCCCGGTTGGTTGCTGGGAGCGTACATCACCGTAGGGCGGCCATTGTGCATTTGACAGGCAAAGTAGGAGGCGGTGGTTTCCTGAGGGGAAGGGGTTTCGCCCTCCGCCGAGGGTTCCGTATCGGGGGTTTCTTCGCCGCTGGGGGTTTCGCTGGCTTCGGGGTCGGTGGAATCCTCG
>CAZWNR010000050.1:0-1367 GCA_964635665.1 uncultured bacterium
CCTCCCCCATCGGCCCCCCCTTCACCTGCCGCACCTCCTCCAGAAGACCCCAATATCGCCATCGACCAAGCCTCAAGGTACAAAATCGAGACCATTCGGGTGCCCACCACCAGCCTCGATTCGCTGATGACCCAAAGCGGCGAACTGACGGTGACGAAGATCCGAGTGGCCCATCGGCTGGCAGAAATCGACGCCATTACCAACCTGTGGGAGGAATGGAGCCGCGATTTGTTCATGAATCGCTTCCTGTTCCACGAAGCCCAGCAGGGTAAGCAGGTGTGGCGACAGTTAGAGAGCTTCCACAGCCGCACCGAGCAGCATTTGGATCTGTTGGGTCGTCTGGCAGGGCAGCTCAGCAGCGCCCTCTACGAAGACACCACCCGCCTAGAGATGATCACCGACGGGCTGGAGGAAGGCATTCGCACCCTACGGCTGTTGCCCCTATCCACCATTTTCAACCTGTTCCCTCGCCTGGTGCGCGACCTAGCCCGCCAGGAGGGCAAGCAGGTGGAACTAGTGATTGAGGGGGGCGAAACCCGTGCCGACAAGCGCATCCTAGAGGAAATGAAGGATCCGCTGCTGCACATGATCCGCAACGCCATCGACCACGGGATTGAGTCTCCGGCGGAACGCCAGCGCAAGGGCAAACCGGAAACCGCCACCATTACCCTGCGCGGCTACCAAACCCCCACCAGCATCGTGCTAGAAATCTGTGACGATGGCCGGGGGCTGGATGTGGAGGCCATTAAGCAAACGGCAGTGCGGCGAGGGCTGCATCGTCCCGAAGAGTTGGAACTGTTGACGCCAGGCCAAATTCAGGCGTTGATCCTCAGTCCGGGTTTCTCCACCCGCACCATGGTGACGGAAATTTCGGGCCGGGGCGTGGGCTTAGACGTGCTGCGTACCAACGTGGAACGGCTGAAGGGCAACGTTGAGGTGCATTCTACCCCCGGCCAGGGCTGCACCATCCGCATTCAGTTGGGCACTACCCTGGCCACCGCCCATGTGCTGCTGGTGACGGCCAACGGCCACACCTACGCCTTGCCCGTGGAATTTGTGCAAACCGCCTGCTTGGTGCAGGCCAGCGACATCTTTACCCTAGAAGGCCACAGCACCATCGTTTACGATAACCAGCCCGTTTCCGTGGCTTGGCTGGCGGATTTGCTCAACCTGCCAGGGGACAGCAATGGCCGGATGAAGTCGGCTAATCAGCGATTGTCCTGCATTATTTTGCAGACTGGCCACGACAAACTCGGCATTTTTGTCGATGCGCTAATTGACGAACAGGATGTGGTGCTGAAACCCCAAAGCCAGTTACTCAAGCGGGTGCGCCATATCTCTGGAGCCACCATTTTAGGCACCGGAGA
>CAZWNR010000050.1:1467-3619 GCA_964635665.1 uncultured bacterium
AACAAGCTGCAATCCCGTGTGTTCGATGCCGTCATCTCCGACATCCAAATGCCCAACCTGGATGGGCTCCAACTTACCCAGCGCATCCGGCAGCATCGAGAATACAATGAACTACCTGTGGTGTTGGTGACCACCCTGGCCAGCGATGAAGATCGCCGCCGGGGGGCCGAGGCCGGAGCCAACGCCTATATTACAAAGGGTAGTTTTAATCAGGAAGTGCTTCTCGAAACCCTGGAAAGATTGATATAGCCTTACCTAGGTTTTGTTCCTCGTTGCCCTCCCCTAGTCATCCACCTGTTGGACGTCCCGGCTTGCCGAGTCGAGGCCTAGGGCTGGAGGGCTGTATCCCTACGTGAAGAGAGATCTAAATGCCTGGTGGTCGTATCCGACTGTTGATTGTGGAGGACTCTCCCGTTGCCCTCGCCATTTTGCAGCGAATTTTTCGAGAAGCACCCGATATTGAGGTGGTGGGAGTCGCCCGCAACGGCCAAGAGGCCCTAGCGATGTTCCCCATGGTGACCCCCACCATGATCTGCACCGACCTGCACATGCCCAAGATGAACGGGCTCGAACTCACCCAAGAGGTGATGGCCCGTCATCCCTGTCCCATCCTGGTGGTCAGCGCCTCGGTGCAGGAGGAAGATACCCAAAACGTCTTCCGTATTTTAGAAGCCGGAGCCTTGGATATTTTTCCGAAACCCCGCACCGGACTGGCCTCGGAATACGAAAAATCCAAGAATGAACTGCTGGCCAAAATCCGCGTGTTGTCTGGGGTTTCGGTGTTTACCCAGCGGCGGCGGGGGGCTCCCCCGGTGCGCGAACCCCTGGTGCAGCAGCCCATTGTTAAAACCACCACCATCGATATCCGTGCCCCTAGGGTATTGGCCATTGGCGCATCCACGGGCGGCCCCCAGGCGCTACTGTCAATTTTTCAGCAGTTGCCGAAAACCTTCCCGGTGCCCATCCTCTGCGTTCAGCACATCAGCGAAGGTTTTTTGCAGGGGCTAATCGACTGGCTCAACAGCAGTTGCAGCCTCCAGGTCAAAATTGCCAGTCCGGGCGAAATCCCCCAGCCCGGCGTCGTCTACTTCCCCCCCGAACGGCAGCACCTGGAAATTAATCCTAGGGGCCAACTTGCCCTGGCCCAAGGGGCTCCGGTATCGGGTCACTGCCCTTCGGTTACAGTGATGTTTAAATCGGTGGCGGCCTACTATCGCCGTTCCGCCGTAGGGGTACTGCTCACAGGCATGGGCCGAGATGGAGCCGACGGTCTCCAAGCCATGGCCCAGGCGGGCAGCCTCACCATTGCCCAAGACGAAGCATCCTGTGTGGTGTTTGGGATGCCCAAGGAAGCCATCGCCCTCGGTGCCGCCCAGCAGGTGTTGCCCCTACCCGCCATCGCCCCCTTTTTGATGAATCAAGTGTTCACCTCTGCCCCACCCTAGGGGCTCCGCCTAGCCCAGATCCCGATCACCCCAGGGCTGCTTGCCCTAAGCGCACTCCAGGGGATAGGCCAAGAAAAGCCGCCACGGCTTGCCAAATCTCCGCCTCCACATCCCCTAGGGCGTGGTCGCTGTCGAGTTCTACAAGGTGTACCCAGGGTCGGTGGATGGTGTAGGTGCGGCTGGCCTCAATGGCAATTACCTCATCCTGGGTTCCATGGCAAATCAGGGTGGGGATTTGGGTTTGGAGGGCGTCGTCATCGTAGCCCTGGGCATCCTCCACAAAGCGGTAATGCAAGGGTTTTTGTTCCTGGTCGGCGTAGTGATATACCGACAGCACGCCCTGCTGCCGCCACTGGTCTAGGGCCGTTTCCCCCAGGCGCGGCAACCACTGGGCCAAAAAGCGAAAGGCCGGAGCCAACAGCACCAGCTTTTCGATTCGTCCCCGCAGATCCGCTTGCTCAGCCACCCAGGCTGCCGTTAGCCCACCCAGGCTCGATCCGATGATCACCGTAGGTTCGGCCTGGGCCACGATGAACTCACGGGCCTGCTGAATTTGACGGCTGAGGGTGAGGGTGGAAAAATCGCCCTGATTCAGGTCAGGGATGGTCAGGGAAAGCCCCGCCGCCTCAAACCGAGCCTTCAGCGCTTGAGCTTTGTAGGATTGAGGGCCTGAGGCAAATCCGTGCAGATAGAGATAGTGAACCATC
>CAZWNR010000050.1:3719-13499 GCA_964635665.1 uncultured bacterium
TTTGTAGGATTGAGGGCCTGAGGCAAATCCGTGCAGATAGAGATAGTGAACCATCAGGTTAGCGGTCTGATTAGACCAGTGCGAGTTGCCACATTTTTTTGACGATTCAGTTGGTGATCCATAAAGTGATCAATTTCGTTGAACCAAAAATCTAGAATCGTTGACTGGCCTGCCCTCAGCAGCAATGCATCCAATTCCTGCAAGTCTTTTTGGTTGAGGGTGCTATAGGCTGCTAACTCACAATATCGCCGCACATCGCCAGCGATAGCTTCACAGGTATCTCGATCAGTTTCCTGGGGGCCAAGAAAAGACCGAGGAATGCCGACAATCTTGTACTTATCATCGGCAAAGGCGGCAATATCGTCGTAGTCTAGCCAGAAATGATTGCGATACCTAGACCTCACATCCCTCAGGCGATCTAAGAAATAGCCGTGCAGAAGATCGTATTTTTTGAGGACATCAAGCTTATGATAACGTCGCCGTAGGGCACTTAGAGAAGCCCATTCTAAATCCACTGGGTCGATGCTGAATAAAATGGGGTGTTCTTCATCTAGGGGAGAGTTCCCAAGATTCTTTCGCCAGGGCACACTCTTCATCCATCGGGCCACTAAAATATCGAAATAGTTGAGATCTAAAACATCATCTTTGCGCGCACTCAGATACATGCCTAGGCAAGCGGCATCAACGGCAAGCAGATTTCGATCAATGCCGTGTCTAGGGTGAATGAGAAAGGTTTGATCCGCCTCTGAACGGGGGCCAAAGCGATCCACCAGCAAGCCTAGACTAGCCCGCCTTACCCATGCCGAATAGGTTTTGAGGGATGGATTTTGCTCCGATGGACGAACGGACTTGTCCTTAAAAAAACGATGCCCCTCTTGAGCAACGGATTGGAGTACTAACTCAACCGCTGGAGGATCGTGATCATCGGAATTAAGCTGCTGGGTGGTGCGTTGAATAAAGGCCGTTATGGATCGGTGGAGCGGGTTTCCTGTGGATTTTTCTGGGCTTAAAAAAGCAAGACCATCACATTCCTCTAGGGATGGATCAATGGTGGTGAACAATTTACTGACCTGATGGATAATTTGCCGCACCACCTCGACCCGTTTCCAGTGACTCTCTGACGCTAGGGCGGTTGTGGATCGGGGTAGACTATCCGACAACAACTGGATAGCTTCATCGGCAGCTTCACCATCAGGATTGAGGCTGAGATCCTGGGCGCGTTGCTGAAGTTGATCCAGCAATTCCTCTAGGTATTGGCGATTGGCTTTTCCGTCAATGTCCGACAGGGGCGATAGATTTGCCGTCATCTCCGGCAGCATTCCTGGGGCGATGTAGGCCGATGGAGCCTTAGGCGTGGCTTGTTGGGTCGCCTCCTGCACCAGATCAGCCCGCAGACGATGGGCTTTGCCGCGACTGGTGCCCGTAATGCCTGCCTTGCGATAAATCTCCCCTAGGCACTGCACACAGGCATTGATGGAAATGCCTAGGGCTTCGGCAATGTCGCGATTACTCTGCCCCTGCCCAAACTTGCGAACTAACACATCCTCTTGCTCTCCGGTAAGACCCCACTGGCGGGACTTCTGTAGCAGAAATTCGTTGGCTAGCTCCATCACCAAAATCCGTCTAGATACGTCAGGGAACCTAGGCCTAGGAGCCAGAGGCACCATCCAAGACCCATGCTTCTCACAGGAAGCTAAGCCCAGGGGCATCACTACTGACCACTAGACATCTAGTGCTACTCATTCCAGAGATAGCGGTTATTTTACCGAGGCATAGCCATCTTACCGAAATGCCTCACAAAATTCACTTTTCTGTGAAACACCCATGAACAACTCTCAATCGGGGGCTCTAAATTCGGAGCAACCTAGATACAAAAGTTAATAAAATTCAGGAAACCGCAAAAACAGATTGGGCAGAGTTGACACTTCAAGGCATCTAGTGGAAACTATCAATAGGGGCATATAGAGCGAGCCGTACTCAAGCAATCTGACATGTGCTGAAGGGGTGTTCCCCTCTTTTGAACTCCTCTTGTGAAAAAGGTGAAGCGACGATTTGCGGTCATCATAGCGGCTTAGTCCTTGGAAAATGGTGATCCAGCGCACCCTTTGTCTTGGCTTGCGGACGATGGAAACGAATCAATCCTAAGGAGGCCATTCCATGCGTGTAAAACGGCTGCAAGGGTTGTGGAGCTATCTACAGCCCGACAGATTTCTGAATCCCTTAAACCCTGAATATGCCTTGGCTGGAGATGGCGGTGTGTTGGCCTCTAGCCCTACCCGCACTCCCATGGCAACGGTGGTTGATGTGCTGGCCCCCCATCAAGATCGGCTGGTAGTGAAATACCTAGGAGTCCTCTGGCGGGCCAAGGTGCATCGCCAGGTCTCCCTAACCGTTGGTGAGGAGGTGAGGGTGGTGAGTCGCCAGGGGAATGTGCTGATCGTAGATCGGGGCTTACCTCAACCTGGAGAAGTGACATTAAACTGGCCCTTTTAATGTCTATTTTACCTAAGATTAAGGCATTTGAGTGGTGACTTTCTATCACCTACCTCTCTAATCTATGGGCTTGCTATTGCGTTGTCGAAGCTTGTCGAACGCTATTCCTTCTGTTCTGTGTCCTCACGTTGCTCCCACACCCCTGCCTAAGGAGGCTCTACCGTGTTTATTGACCCTCTCGATAGCCCTAAGCTGCTCCGCAAAATTGACGACAACCACGTAATTGACGGCTTCGGTAATCGGTATGTATTGACGCCGGATCCACAAGGATCCCCTGGAGGCGGTTGGTTTCTCCTGTTATCGATCCTGGCTGCGCTTCTGTTGCTGTAGTCGATAGGATGGGTTAGCTCCAGTGGTGCATTGCGGCTAATCAAGGTATCAGGGCCTTGCCAGCCAGGGAAATAGCCGCGTAGGCTGTGCCGCGCCCTTGGCGCTATGCACCCTACGATTCTGCCTTTTGGAGATCGGGATTATACGATTCGGATTGGGTATGAGTTGTGGTGACAAGCGCCACCCTAAAACCACAACCCCAAGGTTTCCAGGAAGAAGTCTTGTCTTCCAAGGCACCCTTGGGGTTGTGCGGTGTCGTTAGGGGATTGTGGAACGTGCTACTGGCGGCGGTTGATCAGAATGATGTAGTAGAGCAGGTTGAGGAAGGCATAGAAGGCGGTGGCGACGTAGGTGAGGGCAGCGGCACTGAGGACGGCCTTGGCTCCTTTGTTTTCTTCCCCTTGGAGGATGCCCAGTTCGTCGATTAGGCGCAGGGCACGACCAGAGGCATCAAATTCTACGGGCAGGGTAACCACATGGAACAGCAGCACCGCCGCGAAGAAGAAGACGCCGAGCCAGGCCAGGTTGAGAAAGTTGAAAATTAGCCCCGCCATAATCAACAGGGGGCCGATGCGAGACCCTAGGTTCACCGCTGGCACCAGGGCGGCGCGTAGATTCATGAACTTGTAGCCCTCCACATCTTGGAGAACGTGGCCGCATTCGTGGGCGGCCACGGCAGCGGCAGCCAGGGAGGTGGAGTTGTAAATGCCCTGGGAAAGCCGAACGGCCTTGGCGCTGGGGTCGTAGTGGTCGGTGAGCTCGCCTGCGACGGGTTCAATGCGAATGCCGCTGACACCCTTTTTCATCAAAATGGTTTGGGCCACCTGGGCTCCGGTCATGCCCATGGTGGACTGAACTTCGGAATAGCGCCGATAGGTGCCTTTTACCTTACTTTGGGCTAAGAACATCAGCGCCATGCCGGGAATCATCAGCAGGAAGTAGATGGGATCGAAGTACATAGGATGTGCTCTCAGAAGGGGGTGGAGAGGGTGGATGGGGCTAGTCTGCGAGGGAGGACTTGCCCCAGGGGACAGCCATGATCAAAATCATCAAAATCATAACAGCCCCCTTTGAAAGCGGGGATACCCCAGCATCCGACCGCTGTGGGAGCCTATCCACCCTTTACAATTTAGGCGGCGCAGCATTGCCTGTGCCCCCCCTGTGCAGGAGATCATGGCTAACCGCATCAAGCATCGTCGCTATGCTGAATGGACGATTGAGGAAAACTATCGACGCTCCCGCCGCCACCTTACCCGAGGACTGGTGGCCCTTGGGTTGATTTTGCTGACCGGGGCACTGTGGTACCGCTATGTGGAGGGCTGGACTTGGATCGATGCCATCTACATGTCGGTGATTACCCTCACTACCGTAGGCTTTGGGGAAACGAACCCGCTGTCGGCCCGGGGGCGGCTGTTTACCATGGTGTTTTTGCTGGCGGGGGTGGGGGTGATCGCCTACATCCTCAACAATTTCACAGAGTCCATCGTGCAGGGATATCTACAGGCAGGGCTGCGACTACACAAACGACGGAGATATATGGAATCCCTCAGCGGTCACTACATTATTTGCGGCTTTGGACGCACCGGACGCCAAATTGCCATGGAGTTTGCGGCGGAAAAGGTACCCTTTGTGATTGTCGATTCCGACGATGCCTCGATTCAACTGGCCCAGGGGTTTAACTACCTGACCTTCCAGGGCGACGCCACCGAAGATCAGGTGTTGCTGCAAGTGGGCATTGAGCGAGCACGATGCCTGGTGGCGGCCCTGCCCTCCGACGCCGAGAACCTCTATACGGTGCTTTCCGCCAAAACCCTAGCCCCCACCATTCGCACCATTGCCCGCGCCAGCAGCGAAGAGGCCATTCAAAAAATGGAGCGCGGTGGGGCCGATGTGGTGGTGTCGCCCTACATCAGCGGCGGCAAACGGATGGCGGCGGCGGCCCTGCGGCCCCAGGTGGTGGATTTCATCGATGGCATCCTCACCGGATCCGACCGTACCGTTTATGTGGAGGAATTTTTGCTGACTCCCACCACCTGCCCAATCATTGGCTGCACCCTAGGCGAGGCCCAACTGGGCAAAAAGTCGGGCGCGTTGCTCTTGGCCATTCGCCGGGCCGACAACCACCTCATCGTTGGCCCCAGCGCCGATACCCTACTGTGCCCCGGCGATTTGGTGATCAGCATGGGAGCCACCGAACAACTGCGCCGCCTCAGCCAACTCCTCAGCCCCATTAAGGCGTAGGGGAGGCCACCGCCTAGCGGCGTCGGGGGCCCGGGTAGCGGCTTTCGGTGCGGCGAAAAAACCCACGAAAGGGTAGGCGACTAGGAGTTTCCCGCAGTTGGCGGCTAAATTGGCGAATGGGCGTGGGCAGGTCCACCTCCTTGGGTTCTCCCCCAGGGGTAACCCACCAGGTAGACACAATGCCCCCGGCTACCCCAGCCACCGCCCCAAACACCACGCTAGGGATGGGGCCATAGCCCAGTATTAAAAACAACAGCAAGAAAAGCAGCCAGATTTTTAGGGTAGGTGGCCCCATTTGGTTGCCCATGGCGCAGACCTCGATCCGTTGGGTTACGCCCCAACTATAGCGGCGATCTGGGCGGATACATCACCCGTCGTATCCACAGGTTTCACCCAGGGTTGCTCGGCCTCGGTGAAGGGTTCCATTACCTGTTGTTTGAGGACGGCCACGGTAGCATCGGCAATATCCCCAGAGCGTTGCCTTACCCGGTCTTCCAGAACCTCTGGCGGTGCAGTGCAGGGGAGAATTTGGGCTGAGATCCCCGCCGTCTGAGCCTGTTCTAGGGCAGGCAGGCGCAGAGCTTGGCGGTCGTACTTGGCGTCGAGCACTACGGTAAACCCAGCCTTGGCCAGGGTAAGGCCCAACTCCAGCAGGCGGCTGTAGGTCCTTTGGGTCATCTCTGGGCTGTAGAGGCTTTGATCACCCCGTTCTAACAGGGGCACTCCAGCCAGGTGTTTGCGCACGGCATCGGAACGCAGGTGGATGGCTCCAGTTTGGCGGGCTAACTCGCGGGCGGTGGTGGATTTGCCCGAACCGGATAATCCCGCCATTAGGTACAGGCGGCCTGTTTGGGGTTGAACCACGTCCCACGCCAGACGGTAATAGTGGGCGGCGGTGTCGCTAGCTTTGGCTTTGGTATCGGCATCAATGGCGGGGTCGTCCAGCAAAAAGGAGGTGACCTTAGCCCGCACATAGGCCTGACGGCTGATGTAGAGGGGCAACAGTTGCAGCCCTTCCCAGTCTCCGGTTTGCTCCACGTAGTGGTTCAAAAAGGCGGTGGCGAGGGGGCGGCAGTCCTTGGCCAGCAAATCCATCACCACAAAGCCCACGTCGTACATCACATCGACGTAGCGGAAGGGCTCGTTGAACTCAATGCAGTCGAACAGGTAAAGCTGATTGTTCCAGTAGCACAGATTATTCAGGTGCAGGTCGCCGTGGCAGGCCCGAATCCAGTTTTGGTCTACCCGCCGCTGAAACAGATCGCCCTGGGTGGCAAAGCTGTGATCCGTCGCCGCCTGGGTTTGCTCAAGCTGGGCCTGGGTTTGCGGCCCGCCCACATAGCCCTGGGTCTGCTCGTAATTTTCGTCGAAGGCTTGGCGAATTTTGGCCACGGCCCCGAAGGTGCGGATGTGGTCGTTGGTTTCCGCTGCCAGGTGAAAGGCTGCCACCTGTTCGGCCAGGGTGCGGATCAAATCCTCCGTCAGGTCACCCCGCTGATAAAGGGCGCTGAGCAGGGTGTCTTGGGGAAACTGCACCATCTTTACGGCGTACTCTACCGCCGGATCGATCCCCAGGCGGTAGGTTTCCCCATCCTGACCAATGGGCACTACTTCTAGATACAGTTCTGCCGCCGTGCGCTGGTTCAGTCGCAGCTCCTCTTCGCAAAAGTGCTGCCGTTGCCCCAGGGTGGAGTAGTCTAAAAAGCCAAAATTCACGGGCTTTTTCACCTTGTAGGCGTAGTCCCCCGTCAGCAGCACGTAGGACACGTGGGTCTGCATCAGCCGAATCGGTTCTACCACAGGATGCGGGTAGAAGCTAGGCTGGCACATTTGCTGAATTAGGGCGGGCAGAGTGGTATCGGTCATGGGGAGACTGTTGTGATGAAACGGTGAGCGGTCGGGGCAAGCAAAGCAAGCACAGGGCAGACTAGGACTGAATTAGAAAACCAGTCTCCCTGACTTTTTGCTGCAAACACCCCCCTAGCTGCCGCGATAGGTGCTGTAGGACCAGGGGGACACCAGCAGCGGCACATGGTAGTGACTGGTGGGATCGGCCACGGTGAAGCGAATGGGAATTTGATCGAGAAACGGGGGCTCGGATAGCGAAGCTCCAGTGGTAGCAAAGTAGGCAGCTACGTCGAAGGTAATTTCGTAGGTACCCTTCTTGAGTTCGTCACCATCTAGTAATGGCTCACTGGTGCGGCCATCGCCGTTGGTTTCTACGGTTTTGAGCGCCGTCTTAATGTCTGCATCGTTGTTAATGGCCCAGACTGTCAGCCGCAGCAAAGCGGCAGGTTTACCCAGGGCTGTATCAAGAACGTGGGTGGTAAGTCGGCCCATTGTAGTGGTGAAGGTTGCTAATCGTACAGTCAAAGCATATAGTATGACGCTCGCTGGAGGGCGGCTCTATGGAAAGATTTCACGCTATGGATGGTATGGGAAAAATGCTAAAGCCGCTTTGGCTAGGGCATTTCTGCCATCCGGATCGGGGCATCCACCTTGGGGGTGCGTCTGTGGGTTGGTCCTCCCGAAGGCTCTGAGATCGGGGCTATCATGCAGACATTAACCACCGATTGCTCGCCAACCAGGAAATCCCTCCATGGCCTATCCCGTTTTCCCCAAGGAACCGCCCCGTCCCTTTTCTACCCGGCGACGATCCCTGCTTAGGTATTTGGTGGGTGGCGGCGTGGGAGCCATCACCCTAGGATTTCTCCGCACCGATGGCAGTTCAGCCCAGGATTTAGAGCAACTGTGTTCTAGATTTCCCAACAATTCCCGTTGCCAAGAGTATTTACCTGGGGTGCCTGCCCTGGATGCCGATGGTTCTCCCTTAGCCGTGGATACCTGGCTGCCAACGACAACTCCAGGCGAGCCCGTCGCGGTGATGGGGTTGTCCAACCAAACCACCTACCTCGTGATTCTAGAGGGGCCAAGCCTTGCCTCCTACGGCCTCAATCCTCGTTGCCCTCACCTGGGCTGCACGGTAGACTGGAACACCGAACAGCAACGCTTTATCTGCCCCTGCCACGGCTCCCAGTTTGATGGGGCTGGCCAAGTGCTGCGTGGGCCTGCCAACCAACCCCTACCCCTCGTGACGGTAGTAGAACGACAGAATCAAGTGCGTTTAGTGGATCAGGCTCCTGCCATCGATCCCCGGTAGCTCCTGAGTATCAACGTATTCCGGCAGTGCACCCCCGCCTAAAAAACGTATCGGTCATGGGCAATGAACCAGACTCCGGGTACTTATTCGGACGTTTAATGGCGAGGCAATTTCCCACTAACGGGTCGATGGCGGATAATAGAAAGCCCATGCAGTCGTACGTTCCCCCTAACGCCCAATGACTAACGCCTTCCTTAATCGCCTCCACAGCCCAGAGCGTCCCGTGATTGTGTTCGACGGCGCAATGGGGACGAATCTACAGGTACAAAATCTCACGGCGGAAGACTTTGGTGGGGCAGAATACGAAGGCTGCAACGAGTATTTGGTCGTCACCAAACCCGAAGCCGTGGCCAAGGTGCATCGCGACTTTTTGGAGGCCGGGGCCGATGTGGTTGAAACCGACACCTTTGGAGGCACCTCCATTGTGTTGGCGGAGTATGACCTGGCGGATCGGGCCTACGAGCTGAACAAAACCGCTGCGGAACTGGCTCGGAGTGTGGCTGATGAGTTCTCCACGCCTGAAAAGCCCCGGTTTGTGGCGGGTTCCATGGGGCCAGGAACAAAGCTGCCCACCCTGGGACACATCGACTTCGACACCCTCAAGGATGCCTACGTGGAGCAGGCCCGTGGGCTAATCGACGGCGGCGTTGACCTCATGCTGGTGGAAACCTGCCAGGACGTACTGCAAATTCAAGCCGCCCTCAACGGCATCGAGGAAGCCTTTGTCGCCACAGGCAAGCGCCTGCCCCTGATGGTGTCGGTGACCATGGAACAGCAGGGCACCATGCTAGTCGGCACCGAAATGGCGGCGGCCCTGGCGATTCTGGAACCCTATCCCATAGACATCCTCGGCCTCAACTGCGCCACCGGGCCAGATTTGATGAAGGATCACGTCAAGCATCTGTCGGAACAATCGCCCTTTGCTATTTCTTGTATCCCCAACGCCGGACTGCCAGAAAACGTGGGGGGCCACGCGGTCTATCGCCTCACCCCGATGGAACTGCGGATGTCGCTGATGCACTTTGTGGAAGACCTAGGCGTGCAGGTAATCGGTGGCTGCTGCGGCACCCGTCCTGAACACATTGCCCAGTTGGCAGAATTGGCGAAAGATCTGCGGCCCAAGGAACGGCCTGTGCGATCCCCCCTAGCCCCCCTTACCCAAGGGGGGAACCGAGCCGAGGCCGCGACCGATGCCCCCCTTTCCAAGGGGGGGTGGGGGGATCCTCGTCCGGCGCTGCATTATGTGCCCTCGGCGGCCTCGATCTATAGCACCCAGCCCTACGAGCAAGACAACTCTTTTTTGATTGTGGGCGAACGCCTCAACGCCAGCGGCTCTAAAAAGTGCCGAGAAATGCTGAACGCCGAGGACTGGGATGGCCTAGTGGCCCTGGCGCGGGAACAGGTGAAGGAGGGTGCCCATGTTCTTGACGTGAACGTGGACTATGTGGGGCGCGATGGCGAGCGGGATATGCACGAACTCGTCTCTCGCCTGGTGACAAACGTAACCCTGCCGCTGATGCTGGATTCTACCGAGTGGCAGAAGATGGAGGCGGGCC
>CAZWNR010000051.1:0-13294 GCA_964635665.1 uncultured bacterium
GCACGATACCAAGCGCCTTGATCCGCAACTCGCCCTTCACCGCCCCCGCTTCTTGGATGGCACCCCCGTACAGCAGCAGCTTTTCCGTCAGCGTGGTTTTCCCGGCGTCGGGGTGGGAAATGATGGCGAAATTGCGCCGTTGCTCCACGGCTTTGGCAATTTCAGAGGCGGGCAGGGCGGCGGCTTGGGTCATGGAACAGAAGGCCTGGTAACGGGAATGAAGGTAGAACAGCCATCTTAGCTGTCGGAGCAACGGTTTGAGCGGCAGGCCAGGGACTTACCCGGCAAAACCGATGTCAATTAATGTTCAAGGGAGCTTCGACAGTTGTCGTTCTACCTATTGTAATAAGGTGGGTTCCCGTTTTGTGGTGTCGCGCTCTATCCCCCTAAAGGGCTTCAGAACGGTTGAGGGAACCCCTTGGCCAAGCAGGGGCATCGCCCTAGCCACGCAGCGATAGAATAGCTACATTGGCCATCTTCGCGTCCATCGCGTTACCCGAAGATGTCTAGGCTCGTCATTGCCATGATTAAAAGCTACGTCATACCCAAGTTTCAGGATTACTCCCTCCATAACCAACGCATCCTTACTGCCTTCATCGTCTGCCCATGCCAGATTAACGTGGCCTAGCCCTGTTGATTGGGGCTGCATTTGGGGCACAGTTAATCCAAAGCCCACCTGTTTACATCGCTCCTTGGCCTGTCTTCCCCTGGCGAGCCCCATCCGTTAGACCTCCGCTAACCCTATGACTAACCCAACCCGATTTGTGGCATCTTCCCTGTCTGCCCAAGATCTCGATCACTGTCGCGACTGCCAGGGGCGACTGCTGCAGGATGGTTTTGATCAGTTATTTAATGTAGTAGCAGCCCCAGTGGGGATTAAAGATCATCGCCACGGCTGGCTGTTTCTCAATCGGGCCTACCGAGAATTGCTAGGTCACCCCACAGAAGACTTGGTAGGCAAGTCGGAGCTGGATGTTTTGCCTCCGGCGGTGGCGGAGGTCTTTTTGGCGACGGAACGACAAACCTTGGCGACGGGGCAGCGGCAGTCCACCCAGGTATTGTTACCCACCTCGGATGGGCTGTCACGGGCGTTGATTGTGAGCATTGCCCCGGTGGTTGCGGCGGAGGCGGAAGCTCCGCTGCTGATGGTGACGCTACAGGACATTACCGCTCAGCAACAGGTAGAGCAAACCCTGCGACGGCAGTCGGAGCGAGAGCGGCTGTTGGGGGCCATTGCCCAACACCTATTACAGTCGATGAATCCCGAGGAATTGCTGCAAACCACCGTCAACGAAGTGCGGCGTTTTCTGAAGGTAGACTGGGCCGTGTTCTACAGCTTCGATCCCGATTACCGAGGCGTCGTAGCCGAGTCTGCGGCCACCCCCATGCCCCCCAATCTCGGCGATTCCCTGGCGACCCTCAACCTCATTGCCCAGGATTTGGTGCGATCTTGCCAGGGGGAAATCCAAGTGATCGACGATATCCACACCGCTCGGTTGCCATCGGCCTATCGCGAACGGCTGGCCCAGATGGAGGTGCAGGCGGGGCTAGTGGTGCCTATCGTGCAGGGGGATGCCCTCTATGGGCTGGTATGCGCCCTCCACCACAGTGGCCCGCGCCCCTGGCAAAGCTGGGAGATTGAAACCCTGCGGGAGGTGGCCACCCAGGTGGGCAGCGCCATTAAGCAAGCCCGTTTATACAACCAGGTGCAGCGACTCAACACCGCTCTAGAGCAGCAAGTTGCCCAGCGCACCGAACAACTGCAAACCGCCCTAGATTTTGAAGCCACCCTAAAACGCATCACCGACCGGGTGCGCGATAGCCTAGATGTCAACCAAATTATGCTGACGGCGGTGGAGGAACTCACTGAAGCCCTAGGGGCCAAGGGATCCAACACGGCCCTGTATGATCTGGAACAGGGCACCTCTACGATTTACTACGAGTACAACAGCTACAACAGCTCCATCCCCGCCTACCAGGGCCGCGTGGCCCAGATGGAGGCCTTCCCAGAGGTCTACGACCAGTTGCTCAATGGTCAATACTTTCAGTTTTGCTCCATGGAGCCCAACCCCGACCGGGGCTATGTAGCGATGCTGGCCTGCCCCATTTTGGATGATCGGGGGGTGTTGGGGGATCTGTGGCTGATCAATGGCCGCGACTACGGCTTTAGCGACATCGAGATCCGGCTGGTGCAGCAGGTGGCCAACCAGTGCGCCATTGCCATTCGCCAAGCCCGGCTCTATGAAGCGGCCCAGTCGCAGGTTGCCGAACTCGAACGGCTCAACACCCTCAAGGACGACTTCCTCAGCACCGTCTCCCACGAACTGCGCACCCCCGTGACCAGCATGCGGGTGGCCTTGCAATTGCTGGGGGCCACCCTCAACCAGGAATGTGATTTAGCCACGGAATTGCATAAGCCTAAGGCCGAACAAAACCGCATCGCCCGCTACTACCACATCCTGCAAGAGGAATGCGAGCGGGAGATTAGCCTAATTAACGACCTGCTCGATCTGCAGCGCCTCGATGTGGGCAACCACCCTGTCCAGACCGAACCCATCGTGCTGAGAACCTGGCTACCGAACCTGATGGATAGCTTCATCACCCGTGCCAAAAGCCGCGATCAAACCCTGACGTTGAGCACAGCCCCCACCTTACCCGTGGTGCATACCGATCTCGCCAGCCTGGAGCGCATTCTCGCAGAATTGCTCAACAATGCTTGCAAATACACCCCCCCTGGCGAGCACATTAGTATCCATGTGGAGCCTGTTCCCAACTCTCACCAAAGTCAGGTGCAGTTTGTGCTGACCAACACGGGGGTTACCATCCCCCCATCGGAACTCACTCGCATTTTTGACAAGTTCTACAGAGTACCCAGCGCCGATCCCTGGAAACAGGGCGGTACGGGGCTAGGGCTGGCCTTGGTTCGCAAACTGTGTCGCCATTTGGGGGGCGAAGTAGCCGTCGCTAGCGAGACCCGCAGCACCTGCTTCACCGTCACCTTACCCACCCAGTTCTCCCTGAGCCGCTAGGGGGCGTGTTTACCGCCGCTCTCAACCTTGTCCTCGATGGGGGTGGCGGCGGTTATGCTGAAGCGGCTTGGGGTTAGAGTGGTTTCAATCATGATGAGACTCGTTAGACGTTGAACACTTTCCTTAAGTAGGCTTTCGGGGTTTGCAAGCTTGATTTCAATGACGATAAACCCAAACCCAGTCAACATTATTCTGATTTTGCCGTCCTGATTTTGAGCGAGAGGTTCCCATGGCAAACGCGGCTTCCGAGACAGCTAGGCCCGAATCCCCAGGGGTTTACCACGGCCAGTTTGGCGACTACACCATCACCGCCCAAGATCGTCTAGGAGTGAAACTCTATCGGAGTGGTCTGGTGGCAGCGGCCCTAGGACTCATCCTAGGCGTGGTGCTAGGCCTAGGCTTTGCTGATGATCCCCGTTTCGTTCAAGCCATCAGCCTGTGCTACACCCTCCTTTGGCTAGGCCTAGGCTTGAGTCTTGCCACCATTCATATCTACCTCATCCCCCTACACCGCCTGTTGCAAGGGTTTTGGCTGATCGGCGGACTATCCACCCTCGCCATCGCCCACGGCATTGATGGCCCCCTGGCAGAAACCGTAGTCACCTATCCCCAAACCCTCTGGGGCATGGGCGTCACCTTCGCCGCCCTGACTGGAATCTACCTCAAAGAAGCCTTTTGCTTTAACCGCCTAGAATCAAAACTGCTCACGCCCCTGGTGCCCGTGCTGCTGTTGGGTCACTTGTTTCGCCTGTTGCCTGTGGGGGTAGAACAGGGGCTTTTGATCCTGTGGGCGCTGCTGTTTGGTGTGTTTGCAATCCGCAAACTCATCCAGCCGTTAGTGCCCGACATTGGCGATAAATCCGTCTTTGCGTACCTCAAAAATAAGCCCCCAGCCTAGGATTGAGCTTCTTTGGCCACAGGGTAAAGAGTCGGGGAATCCACAACCAGGACGTGGACACCCTGGCTCATCGCAAAACGCCGTTGACGATGACAAGGTTTACCCCCTAATCCCCCTGAGAGGATTTCCGCGTTAAGCCTTGGGCGTCTAGTCCAAGGCTCTCTTGATGTATTGGCAGCGGATCAGAGGTTAACCCAATGCTTAGACCTTCTTAACCCAGAACTGGGAAATTGTAGCTACAATATTATTCTGTAGCTTTGAATACAGTTTTTAGGAGATTATTATGAACTTGACCCAAGATGCCGCCCGTCGTCTCGTCGCCCGCACCCGCCAACAACAGCAGCAGCGCCGGGCCGCCATGCTAGAGCGAACCACCCAGGAAGTGAGCGGCACCGAAGGCCCCCAAGCCCTAGCTTAGGGGTGATTGATCGATAGGGCTAGGTGAATTTGGGCCGTCCGGATCAGTCCTGATTAGTAGGCCCCTTTGCCAAGGAAGACAATGCCGACGGTTTCCGCCAGGATGGCTAGGTCGAGGTTGAGGGACCAGTTGTCGATGTAGTGGAGGTCGAGGCGGGCGACATCGTCGAAGGTGTCGATGTCGGATCGGCCCGAGATCTGCCACAGCCCAGTTACCCCCGGTAAGACTTGGTGGCGGATGTTGTGCCAACCGTCAAATTTAGCCACATCGCGCACAGGAAGGGGCCGGGGGCCAACTAGGCTCATTTGGCCGCAGAGAACGTTGAATAACTGAGGTAGTTCGTCTAGGCTGGTGCGTCGCAGCAGGGCTCCCACCCGTGTTACCCTGGGGTCGTGCTTCACCTTAAATAGAATGCCGTCAGCGGTTTCATTGTGTTGTTCAAGCTGGGCTTGGCGCTGGGAGGCATCGGCGGCCATGGTGCGAAACTTCCAAACCCGAAACAGCTTGCCATGCAGGCCCACCCGTTCCTGACGGAAGAATATAGGGCCAGGAGAGTCTAGGCGAATGGCCACAGCAATGGCGAGGAACACGGGGGCCAACAGCACAACACCCAGCCCAGCCCCCAGGTAGTCCATCCAGCGTTTAACGCGGTAATCCCAACCGCCCACTAGGGGCGCATCGAGGCGCAGGGTGGGCAATCCGGCCACGGTTTCGGGCTGGCCTCGGCGGTACAGCATATCCCGGCTGGTGGGGAGAAGCTGCATGGAAATGCCCGCCCGCCGCAGTTTCCAATACAGTTCTGAAGCCAGGTCGGCGGAGGGAATGCTTTCCGCCAGCACCAGGGTAGCCTTGGAAGCTAGGATGGCCTGGTAGGTGGTGTTGGAGTTGGCCGTAGAAGCCAGGGCTGCCCCAATCACAGGCACCTTGGCCCGCTGATCTAAAATATCCGCCAACCGCTTTAGCCGCTGGGCCGGAGCAATCAGGAAGACCCGGGCCGGGGTATGCAGTCTTTCTAGCGGCCGCAGGGCCAGGGTCACCACAACACGGGCTATCACTACAAAGCCAACGCTGCTGATCCAAGCCGAGAAAAATAGAGATCGGGGCAGGTCTAGCTTGGGGTCGTAGAAATACATCACCACCAGGGAGGCTAGGTAGATGGCGCTCACCAGCTTGCCCGCCTGGAGGTAGTTTTTGATGTGGTGGGTGGATCGGTACAATCCTGCCGAGGTAAACAACGCCAGGGTGCAGGCAACCATCACCCAAAACAGACTGGGCAACCCCAGCCACGTCCACCACACCAACTGCGGCGGAATGGGCGAAAATAGCTGATTCAACGACCGAGCCAAGTGCCAAGACAAGGCCAAGGCAAGGATATCCCCCGCCATCAACATCAATCCTCGCTGGCTAGACCAGGTCAGGGCATCCCGCAGGCGCAGCCGACGAGGGGCACGGAGATCTTGAAAGCGTTCGCGGCGAAGGTGGGGCCGATGCTTAAACACAGCGGGTGCGGCACGGTGACAATCCATAGGGCAAAACCCAAATTTGCGGGGGCAAAGGAGTAGGCTTCTTTGTCAGTATTCCGCAATCTCCCGGATAAACGATCACCCCACCCCCGCAAGTCATCTCCTGTTACACTTGGCCATCATGACATCGCAGCCCATTGTCATTGTCCGGTGCACCCAAGAAGATCGTGTCGGGTCTATTCCCCAGTGGCAGAACCATCGGCTTCACTGGCTACCGCGCTCGTGTGGCGATCCACCACCCGTTTGAGAACGCCATTGATGAACCGAAAACCCTCTTCACCGCTGTAGCGTTTGGCCATTTCCACCGCTTCGTTGATGGCCACCCGGTCGGGGGTGCCAAGGTAGTCCATTTCCACCACGGCAATGCGCAGAATGTCGCGATCAATGCGGGCGAGGCGCTTAAGTTGCCACGCCACCATCGCAGATTCAAGCACCTCGTCTACTTCGGCCCGATATTTGGCGGTGTTGGTCAGCAGTTCTAGGGCAAAGGCGCGCACTTCCTTTTGGTTGGTCATCTGGATGAATTCGGGCATTTCTAGGGCGTGGGCCAAGCGGTTAATGGCGGTTTGCGTGAGGTCAATGGCCTCGTCTACCATGGCGCGGCTGCTTTCTAGGTCGGTGGCCACCAATTCCGTATCCATTAGGCGCTGGCTGCCCCGCTTCAGTTCGTCGGAGGCGGTTTCTAGGGCGTCCTTAGCCTCGGCGGCGAGGGTCTTCACCGCCGCTTGCAGCATGGCCTCTAGGTCAAGCTCTTGCAGTTTTTTCGGTTTTTCGGGTAGCTGGCTGAGCCCTAACAATGCCAGTTCCCGAGCCATACGACGAGCCTGCATCGCAGGTACCTCCCAGATAAGTATTGGCCCCAAGTAAGAACGTTCTATCGCCGAGGAGTCCTCTCTCGGCGACCTCTTGCTTGGGGTGCAGCTTTGCTATCTTATCAAGCTTCGTCTAGGGGCAAGACCGAGAGTTGCTCGGCCTCGGCTAAATTTTGGCTGCCCTGGCCTAAAGACATCGGCATTTCCTCCGGATTAAGGTTTGCCCCTTCGAAGGGCGGAATCCGATCTGGTGGCACCGCCGAAGCCAGGTTGGGGCCCACAATGCCGCCGGAAAGCAACACCTTAAAGGCATCCTCAATGGAAATGGCCAGGTTAATAACGTCGGTTTCGGGCACCACGGCATACCAGCCACTGGTGGGGTTAGGGGTGGTGGGCACAAACACACTCAGCATTTTGGGAGCGGGGGCGTTGGTGGCGGTCATCGCTCCGGTAACAAAGGCAATGGCCCAAATGCCCTTACGGGGATATTCCACCAGCACCACCCGCCGAAACCGGGTTTTAGAATCTTGAAACACCGTTTGCAAAAGCTGTTGCAGGGTTTTGTACACCGACCCCGCCAAGGGAATCGACTGCACGATGCGCTCACCCAAATCTAGCAGCCAGCGTCCGGCAATGTTACGGGCCATCAAGCCAATCAGCAGAATGGCCGACAGAGGCACCGCAAACCCAATAGACAGATTGATCAGGTCTACGAGAAGGGGGTTGAGCCCATCGAAGGGGGCGAACTGCTTGGGGAAACGGGTCAGCAGCCGCACAACCCAGTTGGCAATGGTAATGGTCAGCCAAATGGTGGTCGCCAGGGGAATCACCACCAGCAATCCAGCAATTAGGTCGTTTTTTAAGTCTTGCTTGAGTTTTTGCAGCACGGGCAACTCGTGGCGGTCTGGATTGAGGTGAGGGGAAGCGTTGAGGGTTTGGGAACCGTCGAGATCCATAGTCTCACAGGAAACAGTCTCACAGGAAACGGGTACAGGCCATTCGTCATCGACAGGACGGGATGGCCGAGCGAAATAGCCCCTGTTGTGTATTGTATGTGTTCGTATTGTAAACACGGTGATGCAAGGCGGGCAAAGTCTAGGACATCCCGGTGGCTCCACTCACCATGAACCAATCACCCATCCGGTCAGGGCTGATGGACTCCCCATTTCTTTAGCCCGACCATCCCTAAAATCAAGAGTATCCATGGCCATTCCATGGGCCGTTCCAGAGCGTATGTACTTTGAGTTCTAACGTACTGTACACTTGGAGCAGTGGTGCTTTTGTATCCATGATTCCCAAGCACATTACGCTGAAGAATTTTCTGAGCTACCGTGAGGCTAGCTTAGATTTTAGCGGGCTGCATGTGGCTTGTATCTCAGGGCCAAATGGGGCGGGTAAGTCTTCCCTGCTAGAGGCGATGGGTTGGGCCCTGTGGGGGCAAAGCCGGGTGGCCACCGACGACGATATCATCCACCAGGGCACCCTAGAGGCTAGGGTAACCTTCGTGTTTCAACTGGGGGAACATCACTACCGCGTCCTGCGCCGCCGCCATCGCCAGCAGGGAGGTGGGCTAGAGTTTCAGGTGAAGACAGAGGAAGGCTACCGAGTCTTGACCCAGCGGAGCATTCGGGCCACCCAGCAGCTCATCTGCCACCACCTCAAGCTCGACTACGACACTTTTATTAATAGTGCCTACCTGCGTCAGGGCGGGGCCGACGCCTTCATGCTGAAGCGCCCCAGCGAACGCAAGGCCTTCCTGGCTCGGCTGCTCAAGCTCGACCGTTACGACCTCCTAGCCGAACGGGCGCGGGAGCAGGTCCGCCAAGCCAAGGCGGATGTTGCCCTACGAACCCAGCATCTAGACGAGTTGACCCTCACGCTGGCCCAGGATGACGCAACCTTACAAACCCAGGCCCAGCTAGAGGCCGATCTGCAGGCGTTGGATCAGGCCATCGACGATACCCAGGTTCAGATCCAGCGCCTTCAGGCCCTTGAACAGACGCGTCGGGAACAGCAGGAACAGCAACAACTCTACGAACAGCAGCGGCAGCAATTACTTGCCCTGCATCAACAAACCCAGGAGGCTCTAGATACAGTGGCAACGGAGCTTCAACAGTGCAAACAGCACCTCGCTTCAGAGTCCGCCATTGCGGCTGGTCTGATGGCGCTCCAGGCCCTAGAACAGGAAGAACACGATCTCAGTCAGCGGCTCCAGGACACCCAAACTTGGCAACAGCGATTGGCGTCCTTAACCCAGGCTTATCAGGCTCAGCTCCAAGCCCTGCAAGCTAGGCAGCAGAAGGCCCAGAGTCAGCTAGAATCCGTGCTGGCCCAGCGCCACGAACTGGCGGAAACCCTCGGCCAAACCGACAATGTTAAGGCGGCCTGCGATCAGTTGTCGGTGGCCAAGGCACGGTTAAAGCACCTCGATGCGTTACAGCTTCAGGTGGAGCCGCTGCGGCAGCGTCAACGGCATCTTCAGGCTCAACTGCAACGCCAGGAAACCCGCCTACAAACCCGTCTAGAGGAAGCCCAAGCTACCCTAGATCAGTTGCGCCAGCAGCAGGCCCACCGTCAGCCCTTGGAAATATCGGCCCAGGCGGTAGAGCAAACCCTGAGCTATCTTGCCCAACGGCAGACGTACCAAGAGCAGGTACGGGATAAAGGGTTAGAACGGCGCAGCTTTGTGGCTACCCTCCAGGCCAAACAGCGGGACTGCGAAACCCAGATGGCCGAACTTGCCCAGAAGCTATCGATGCTCGATCAGCCTGACGCGATCTGCCCCCTTTGCGACCACCCCCTAGACCGCCGTCACCGATCCGTGGTCACTGACCGTCACCGACGGCAGCAGCAGGACTTGCAGGATCAGATTTGGGTGATTCGAGAGCAGTTGGCGGCCTCAGAACGCGAAATTCAGGTGTTGCGACAGGAGTATCGGGCCGTGGAAGCAGAGTTGGCCCTCTACGGCCCCGTTCTCCATCGCCAGGGCCAGATCGATGCCCAGCGCGCATCTCAGATTTCAGTGCAGCAACGCCTGCAGACCTTAGAGTCGGAGTGTGTCCGGCTTCAGCGTACCCTGCAGGCAGGCGACTATGCCCCCGATCTTCAGGCCGAACTAGGCCAAATCGAACACACCCTGCGCCAACTCGCCTACGACGAGCGGGATCACGCCCTAGCCCGGGGGCAGGTGAACCGACTACGTTGGGCCGATCTCAAACAGCATGACCTCTCCCAAGCCCAGCATCGCCAGCGCCGTCTGCGGGAACAACAGCGACAACTGGAGCACACCCTAGCCGAGCTAGAAGCCCAGCAGGCAACGCTGGAACAGGGGCCAATTGCCCAGGATATCCAATCCATTCAGGCTACGTTGCAACCCCTTAAGGCAGACCTGGCTCGGTACCAACAGGTACGCCTCGCCCTGGGGGAAGCCCAGGAATGGCGAGGTCGGCAGCGGGATTTGGAACTGGCTCGCCAGCGTCACCCAGACCTGGAGAGGCGCTGGGCCGATTTGCATCGCCAGCAGCAGGAACAGCGGCAAACCCTCACTACCCTCACCGCACAGATGGAGGTAGTCCAGACCAACCTCCCTTCCCAGGGGGATGGTTCAGGGAATCTAGAGCGTCTGAGCCAACGACTAGCCCACCTGCAACGCCAGCGGGATCAGATCGTGGCTCAACTAGGCGCTGTGGCCCAAGTCCGTCAGCACCGTGACGCCCTCCAACAACAGATCGACCACCAGCAACAGGTCTTAGTAGGGGCCCGCCAGCGTCAATGGGTCTACCAAGAATTGGCCCTAGCCTTTGGTCGCAAGGGCATTCAGGCACTGATGATTGAAAATGTCCTCCCCCAGATCGAGGCGGAAGCAAACCACATCCTTGGGCGGCTTAGCCACCACCAACTCCACCTGCGGTTTGTGACCCAACGGGCCAGCAAAGGTCGCCCCAATAAACCCATTGAGACCCTCGATATTCTGATTGCCGATGCCCAGGGCACCCGCCCCTACGAAACCTACTCCGGTGGCGAAGCCTTTCGCATTAACTTTGCCCTGCGGCTCGCCCTGGCCCGCATCTTGGCCCAGCGGTCGGGGTTGGCCCTGCAACTGCTGATTGTAGATGAGGGCTTTGGGAGCCAAGATCCCCAAGGCTGCAACCATCTCATTGCCGCTATCAACGCCATCGCCGACGATTTCGCCTGCATTCTAGCGGTTACCCATATTCCCCATTTGCGGGAGGCGTTTCCCACCCGTCTCGATATCACCAAAACAGCACAGGGGTCTCAAATTACCCTCTCGGTTTAGCCCTTCCACCTTTCTCATCGGGATCTCCCCACCGATAGAGTTCGATGGCCAGGCCTGCAACCACAATGGAAAGGGAGGATCGATGAGAGCAGCGACTCATAGAACCGGGGCAAAAACGGAGAAATCTGTAACAATCGTTAATATTTCTACGAAAACTTAAGATTATTTTTGGGTTTCCCAGGAAAAATATGTCGCAAGGGATGCATTCCATTCATCCCAAACCCTATATTCTGCAAACTATTCGGCCAACGTTAAAGATCCGAATTGAGTAGGAATTACTATTCCCCCCCTCTTTCATAAATGTTACACTTGTTTACATAAAAGATTCGAACGGTAGCTGCTATGGATATTCAAGCGTTGGTTTACGGTGTTCTCATCGCCCTTGGCACGGCATGCCTAGTCCTCAACCGTAGACCTGAGGCCGCCCATCAAGAGGTTCCTATCCCCATTCCGGTAAACAACCGCCGTCGCCAGGGATGACGTTGAGCCAACCTTGGGTCTCAGCAACATCCGCAGGCTAATCCAGATGGTTGTTTCAACGAACTTGGCGAGCTGTCGATTCGTTCAACCATCGGCTTTTCTACCTCAACTGAGGGATAGCCAGAGCCCCCTCTTCAAATTTCTCCTAGGGCTCAGGTTCAGCCCTCCTAGATCTAGGGTTTCCTGTCTGGGCTGATTGGTGTCTAGCCAGCTTTGGCCTAAGGGCCATTCACATTTCTTCTTACCGTTTAGGTCTTTCCTGCTATGAAGACGTTGCAGAATTCCACCGACTTGGTGCGTACTTACTTGAAGGAAATCGGTCGGGTTCCTCTCCTCACCCACGAGGAAGAGATTGTTTTGGGCAAACAGGTGCAACGCCTATCTCTTTTAGAGGCCCGAAGGCGGGATCTAGAGGAGGCAACCGGACGGGTTTTAAGCCTGGAAGAATGGGCAGAGGCGGCTTCCGTCTCCCTAGCGGATCTGAAGCGCACGATCCGAGATGGCGAAATGGCTAAGCGCAAAATGGTAGAGGCTAACCTGCGTCTAGTCGTCTCCGTGGCCAAAAAGTACATCAAGCGCAACGTTGATCTTCTGGACTTGATCCAAGAAGGCACCATTGGAATGCAGCGGGGCGTCGAAAAATTTGACCCCACTAAGGGCTATCGCTTCTCCACCTACGCCTACTGGTGGATTCGCCAAGCCATTACCCGCGCCATTGCTGAGAAAAGCCGCACCATTCGTTTGCCCATTCACATCACAGAAAAGCTCAATAAGCTCAAGAAAGCGCAACGCCAACTTGCCCAAAAGCATGGCCGCGCCGCCACCGTAGCGGAACTAGCGGCTGAGTGCGACCTCACCACCAAACAGGTACGGGAATATCTGGAAAAGGCTCGCCAACCCCTCTCCCTGGATCTCAAGGTTGGGGATAACCAGGACACCGAACTGGTGGAGCTGCTGGAGGATGATGGCCCATCCCCCGAAGAGTTCGCGGCTCAGACCTCCCTGCGCCAGGATTTAGAGCGTTTGATGGGCGAACTAACTCCCCAGCAGCGAGAGGTGCTTTCCCTTCGCTTCGGCCTAGCCGATGGACAAACCATGACCCTAGCTAAAATTGGAGACCGTCTCTCCATCAGTCGTGAGCGAGTGCGCCAAATTGAACGGGAAGCCCTAACAAAGCTGCGCAAACGCCAGTCCGATATCCGCGAATACCTCGCAAGCTAGGTTCAACCTTCTTACTTGAATTGGCTAGGGAAAAGTAAGCAGTCAGTTACCATAAAGCGCGAAACAGCCTAGGAATAAACTTCCTAGGCTGTTTGTTTGTAGCAGTTCTCGATAAGGCAGTGAAATTATTCCCCGCCCAGACTAGGGTGAGGCTAACCTAGCCCAGCAATGCTTGGGCACGGCTGACTACGTTTTCCACGGTAAAGCCAAACTTCTCCATCACCAGACCGCCGGGGGCAGAGGCTCCGAAACGATCCACGCCAATCACGTCGCCTTCGGCACCCACGTAACGGCACCAGCCCATGGTAATCCCCGCTTCCACAGCTAGACGCTTGGTGACGGTCTTGGGCAGCACGGATTCTTGGTAGGAGACATCTTGGGCATCGAACAGTTCCCAGCAGGGCATGGAGACCACACGCACCTTGGTGCCAGCGGCTCGCAATTCCTTGGCGGCATCCACACAGAGGCTAACTTCGCTACCGGTACCGATCAGGATCAGATCGGGGGTGCCGTCGCAGTCGTCTACCACATACGCGCCCTTGGCCACGCCCTCAATGGAAGCACCGGGCAGGTTGGGCAGGTTTTGACGGCTGAAGGCCATCAGGGTAGGGGTCTT